>CAZBTE010000022.1:0-15086 GCA_964494665.1 uncultured Limnobacter sp. | reverse complement strand
GTCGACCGGGTAGCCGGCCTTGCGCCAGGCCTGGATGCCGCCATCGAGTACCGCGGCTTCCCGGTGGCCGAGCCAGCGCGCGAGCCACCACAGGCGTGCCGCAAACGCGCCGCCGCTGTCGTCGTAGGCGACCAGCTGGCGCCCGTCGGACAGCCCGATCGATTCGAGCGTGCGTCGCAGGGTCTCGCGGTCGGGCAACGGGTGGCGGCCATTGCGCCCGTCCTTCGGCCCGGCGAGGTCGAAGTCCTGGTGCAGGAAGAACGCACCGGGGATGTGACCGACCGACCATGCCGCCGGCCCGCTGTCGGGATCGTCGAGGTCGTGCCGGCAGTCGACCACCAGGCATGCGTCGATGTGCGTGGCCAGTTCATCGGCACTGATCAGCGTTGTCCAGGGCATCGGCGGAGGGCTCCAGGTCGCGTGCCGGTGGCTCGACGTGACAAGCGTAGCGGAAAGCCGCGGCGCGGCTCAGATCGGCCCGAGGTGCCGGCGCAGGAATTCGTGGAAGTGCTGCATGCCGTCTTCCATCGGGCTCTGGTACGGGCCCGCTTCGTCGTCGCCCCGATCGAGCAGGATGCGCCGCCCGGCGTCCATCCGCAGTGCGATCTCGTCGTCCTCGATCGCGGTCTCCATGTAGGCGGCGCGCTCGACCTCGGCAAAGTCGCGCTCGAACAGCACGATCTCCTCGGGATAGTAGAACTCGACGATGTTGGTGGTGCGCTGCGGCGTGCGCGGCACCAGCGTGGAGACCACCAGCACGTGCGGGTACCACTCCACCATCACGTTCGGATAGTAGGTGAGCCAGATCGCCCCGTGCCTGGGCAGCACGCCGTTGCCGAAACGCAGCACCTGCTCGTGCCAGCGCTGGTACACCGGCGTGCCGGGCTTGCGCAGCCCGTCGAACGTGCCCACCGTCTGCACCGAGTACCACTCGCCGAACTCCCAGCGCAGGTCGTCGCACGACACGAAGCGCCCGAGCCCCGGATGAAACGGCACGACGTGGTAGTCCTCCAGGTAGACCTCGATGAAGGTCTTCCAGTTGTAGGTGCACTCGTGGATCTCGACGTGGTCGAGCAGGTAGCCGGAGAAATCGAACTCGCCGGTGCAGCTCAGCGCAGCCAGGTCGCGAGCGACGTCGCGCGGACCCTCGAACAGCAGGCCCTGCCAGTGCTGCAGCGGTGTGCGACCGAGGTTCAGGCACGGCTGCTGCTCGAAGTGCGGCGCGCCGAGCAGATTGCCCGACAGGTCGTAGGTCCAGCGATGCAACGGGCAGACGATGTTCTCGGCATGACCCTTGCCGTTGAGCATCACGGCCTGGCGGTGGCGGCAGACGTTGGACAGCAGCTCGACGCCTTGCTCGTTGCGCACCAGCAGGCGACCCTCGTTCTCGGCCGGCAACGCGTAGTAGTCGCCCGGCTCGGGCACCATCAGCTGGTGGCCGATGTAGCCGGGCCCATGCCGGAACAGGGTGTCGATCTCGCGCCGGAACAGCGCTTCGTCGAAATAGGCAGAGACGGGGAGTTGCGTGCGCGCAGGTACGAGCAATTGCTGTCGACCCAGATCCGACATGCTGACCCTCCATGCCAGTCGAAGACGGAACCAAGCCCGGCCTCGGGAGTACCCCGGGACGGCCAAAACCAGGGCATCGGTGCACTCTGGGAGGGCGAAGGATACCCTGATTAAAGTAAAATCAACACTTTGGCCCGCGTCAGGGTCGGGATCCCCATCGATGGTCAACTCTTCCAGCCGCCAGGCTGGCGTTCCCGCGGCAGCAGCGCCGCGGCCGGATGCCGCGGGCGACGCCTCTTCCGCAGGGTCCGACGGCCCCACGCCCGAGTCGTTCGAACTCGCACTGGGCGAGCTCGAGCAGATCGTGCAGCGCATGGAGAGCGGCGCGCTGTCGCTCGAACAGTCGCTGATCGACTATCGGCGCGCCGCAACGCTGGTCGGCTGGTGCCGCAAGTCGCTCGCCGACGTTCAGCAACAGGTGCGCGTGCTCGAGGCGGAGCTGTTGCGCCCGTTCGAAGGCGGCGAGACGGACGAATCCTGATGGGAGACACGCTGATCGCCACTGCGTCGGCAGCCGCGGCGCCGCCATTCGAACGCTGGCTCGCCGCGCACGGCGAGCGTGCCGAAAGGGCGCTCGAACGGGTGCTGCCGCCGGCCTCGACCCACCCGGGCACGTTGCACGAAGCGATGCGCTACGCGGTGCTCGGCGGAGGCAAACGGGTGCGCCCGATGCTGGTCTACGCGGCGGGCGAGGCAGGCGGTGCGCAATCCGGCGCGCTCGACTGTGCGGCTTGCGCGGTCGAGCTGGTGCACGCGTATTCGCTGGTGCACGACGACCTGCCGTGCATGGACGACGACGTTCTGCGACGCGGCCGACCCACGGTGCACGTGCGCTACGGCGAGGCGCTCGCGATGCTGGTCGGCGACGCGCTGCAGGCGCTGGCGTTCGAGGCGCTGGCCGGCGCGGCCGAACAGGGCGCCGGAGGCGGCGCGACCACGCTGATGGTGGGGGAACTGGCGCGCGCCGCCGGTTCGATCGGCATGGCGGGCGGACAGGCGATCGACCTGGCGTCGGTGGGCGTCGCGCTCGGGCGCGGGGCGCTCGAGGACATGCACCGGCGCAAGACCGGCGCGCTGCTGCGCGCCTCGGTACGGCTCGGCGGGCTTTGCGCCGGAGCCTCGGGCGAGGCGGGCGTGGCGCGCATGCAGGCGCTCGATCGCTACGCGGATGCAATCGGGCTGGCGTTCCAGGTGGTCGACGACATCCTCGACGTGGAGGGCGACGCGGCCACGCTCGGCAAGACCGCGGGCAAGGACGCCGAGCGCAACAAGCCGACCTACGTGTCGGTCCTCGGCCTGGACGAAGCGCGCCGCCTGGCGGGCCGGCTGCGCGAGCAGGCGCACGAGGCGATCGCTCCGCTGGGCGAGCCGGGGCGGCGGCTCGCCGAGCTGGCCGACCTGATCGTGCGGAGGAAGTCCTGATGACGACCGCACACGACGAACGCAAGGGCAGCTATCCGCTGCTCGAGTCGATCGACGATCCCGCCGCGCTGCGCCAGCTCGACCGGGGCCTGCTCGGCCAGCTGGCCGGCGAATTGCGCGGCTTCGTGCTCGAATCGGTGTCGCGCACCGGCGGACACCTGTCGTCGAATCTCGGGACGATCGAGTTGGCGATCGCGCTGCACTACGTGTTCGACACGCCGCGCGACCGACTGATCTGGGACGTCGGGCACCAGAGCTACCCGCACAAGATCCTCACCGGGCGTCGCGAAGGCATGGCGAGCCTGCGCCAGCACGGGGGCATCTCGGGGTTTCCCCGGCGCAGCGAAAGCGAGTACGACGCGTTCGGCACCGCGCACTCGTCGACTTCGATCTCGGCTGCGCTCGGCATGGCGGTGGCCTCGCGCAACAAGGGCGAGAACCACGGTCCGGTGCGGCGCCGCCACGTGGCCGTGATCGGCGACGGGGCGATGACTGCGGGCATGGCCTTCGAGGCGATGAACAACGCCGGCGTCACGTCCGACATCGACCTGCTGGTGGTGCTCAACGACAACGACATGTCGATTTCGCCGCCGGTGGGCGCGCTCAACCGCTACCTCGCGCGGCTGCTCTCGGGGAGCTTCTACACGAAGGCGCGCGACGTCGGGCGCGCGATGCTCTCGACGGTGCCGTCGCTGTTCGAACTGGCGCGGCGCATCGAGGAGCACGCCAAGGGCATGGTGGCGCCCGGCGGAACGATGTTCGAGGAGTTCGGCCTGAACTACGTCGGCCCGATCGACGGGCACGACCTCGACAGCCTGATTCCGACGCTGCAGAACCTGCGCGAGCTGCGCGGACCACAATTCCTGCACATCGTCACGCGCAAGGGCCAGGGCTACAAGCTGGCCGAGGCCGATCCGGTGCTCTATCACGGACCGGGCCGCTTCGACCCGCAGGAGGGCATCCGCACGCCATCGACGCCCGCGCGCCCCACCTATACCCAGGTGTTCTCGGACTGGATCTGCGACATGGCCGCGCTCGACGAGCGGCTGGTTGCGGTCACGCCGGCGATGCGCGAGGGCAGCGGCCTGGTGGAGTTCGAGAAGCGTTTTCCGCAGCGCTACTTCGACGTCGGCATCGCCGAGCAGCACGCGATCACGTTCGCCGCCGGCCTGGCCTGCGAAGGGCTGAAGCCGGTGGTGGCGATCTACAGCACGTTCCTGCAGCGCGGCTACGATCAACTGGTCCACGACGTCGCGTTGCAGGACCTGCCGGTGGTGTTCGCGCTCGATCGCGCCGGCATCGTCGGGGCCGATGGTGCGACGCACGCGGGCGTCTACGACTACGCGTTCCTGCGCTGCATCCCGAACATGGTGGTGATGGCGCCGTCCGACGAGAACGAATGCCGCCAGATGCTCTACACCGCCTTTCGGCACGACGGGCCGTCGGCGGTGCGCTACCCGCGCGGTGCCGGCGTCGGCGCGCAGGTGTCGAAGGACCTCACCGCGATGCCGATCGGACGTGCCGAGTTGCGCCGGCAGGGCGGGCGCCGGCTGGCACTGCTCGCGTTCGGTACGATGGTGGCGCCGGCGATGGCCGCCGGCAACGCGCTCGACGCAACGGTGGTCAGCATGCGCTTCGTCAAGCCGCTGGACGTCGGGTTGCTGCGCGAGCTGGCGTGCACGCACGACGCCTTCGTTACCATCGAGGAACACGTGGTGATGGGAGGGGCAGGCAGCGCCGTGGCCGAGGCACTCGCCGCCGAGGCGATCGTGCGGCCGCTGCTGCAACTGGGGCTGTCCGACCGCAACGTCGAGCACGGCGACCAGTCCCTGCTGCTGCGCCTCGAGGGGCTCGACGCCGAAGGCATCGAGCAGGCGGTGCGCCAGCGTTTTGCCGATCTGCTCTCCGGCGACGGCGGACCACGGCTGGTGATCAGCAGGGCGGGTTGATCTGGATACCGATGGAGAACCTCCGATGAACATCCGCGAGACCGGCGCACTGCTGGCCAGCGTCATGGCCGACGTGCAGGGCAGCCCGGACCGGCGCGAGCTGCCGATCCAGCGCGTGGGCGTGAAGGGGCTGCGTTATCCGCTGCGCTGGCGCAGCGCCGCCGGCGACCAGCCCAGCATCGGGCAGTTCGCGCTCTTCGTTGGCCTGCCGGCCCACCAGAAAGGCACGCACATGTCGCGCTTCGTCGCGCTGCTCGAGGCGCGCCTGGCGGCAGACCGGCCCGCGCTCGACGTTGGCGGCCTGCGCGCCATGTTCGTCGAAATGCTCGGGTTGCTCGAGGCCGACAGCGGGCGCATAGAGCTGTCGCTGCCGCTGTTCGTGCGCAAGACCGCGCCGGTCTCCCAGGTGCAGAGCCTGATGGACTACGACCTGTCGCTCGTCGTCGAGGGCGGGGCGCGCGATGGCGTGACCACGATGACGGTGCTCGTGCCGTGCACCAGCCTGTGCCCGTGCTCGAAGACGATTGCGGAGTACGGCGCCCACAACCAGCGCTCGCACGTGACCGTGTCCGTCGTCACCGATGCGGTGATCGAGCCCGAGGAAATCATTGCGCTCGCCGAGGCGCAGGCCTCGAGCGAGCTGTACGGCCTGCTCAAGCGGGTCGACGAGAAGCACGTCACCGAGCGCGCCTACGACAATCCGAAGTTCGTCGAGGACCTGGTGCGCGACGTGGCGGTGGCGCTGCGTGCCGATACGCGCGTGCGGCGTTTCGTGGTCGAAGCCGAGAACTTCGAGTCGATCCACAACCACTCGGCCTACGCGCGCCTGGAAGGCTGAAGTCGCGGCCGCGTCGCCGCGGGCCGGCCGTCAGCCCCAGCGTTCGAAGCCCCACAGGGCCGCGGTGCACGCGGCCGTTTGAAGCCAAAGCCCCGGCGCCAGCCGCAGGGCATAACGCTTGCCGCCGCTGAGCGCCGCCGTGACCGTCTTGGCCGCTGCGTGTGTGACGAGTGCGGCCATCAGGGCGGCCAGCAGCGCCCGCGAGCCGCCTCCGGAGGGCGGCGGGCCCTGGACGAGCACGGCTGCGGTGGCTGCGTGCAGGTCGACCAGCGATGCGAGCAGCGTGCCGGCCAGCATTCCCCCGTCGCCCATCACCCGCCCCAGCGCGTGAACCCCGACCTGGACGCCGGCGAGCAGCGCCGCCACGAGTGCGGCGCCGGGCAGGCTGAACATGCGGTCGTCGGCTGCCCGCGCCTGCTCTGTCGCCGCGGAGCCGTCGGCGGGAGCCTCGTGCCGCAGCAGCCAGAGGCCCCACAGCGCAGCCACCAGCGCGCCGGCCATGCAGGGCAGCCACATCGTGCGCAGCCAGGCCGGCTGCACCGCGGTCGCGACGGCCAGCAGCTGAAGCATCGTGGCCACGCAGCTCACCAGTGCGGCGCCTGCCGCCGCGCGCACGCCGGCGCGACCTTCGCGCACGTCGATGCCCAGGCTCGCGATCGTCGCGGTGCTCGAGACGAAGCCGGAGGCCAGCGCGGACAACGCGATCGCGCGCCGCGCTTCGAGCAGGCGCCGGCTCAGGTGGGCGAGCGCCTGGATCGTCAGCAACACCGCGAGCAGGCGCACGATCACCTGCGCATTGAGCGCAGAACCCCACAGCGGCCGGTCGGGTGCCAATGGCAGCGCGATCAGCACCAGCGCCGCCAGCAGCAGGCCGTCGCGCAGCTCGCCCGGGCGCAGCCAGTGCAGCGCGAAGTGGTGCATGCGCTCGCGGGCGGCCAGCAACACCGTGAGTCCGGCCGCCAGCCCGGCAGCAAGCGGAATGCTCCGCGTGCACAGCGCGCCGATCAGGTAGGTGAGCAGGAGCGCCAGTTCGGTGGTGATGCCCGGATCGTCGGACTTGTCGCGCGCGTAGGCCACCACGGTGAGCGCCGCCACGAAGAGCGCCCCGACGACGGTGAGCCAGGGGCGGCTCCACAGCGTGCTGACGGCGCCCAGCACGCACACCAGCGCGAACGAGCGCACGCCGGCCAACTCGCGCTCGGGCCCGCTTCCCTTGCGCCGCTCGCGCTCGATGCCGATCAGCAGGCCGCAGCCCAGTGCAGCGGCCAGCGGCGCGACGACGCCGGGGGGCGGTAGCGAGGGTTCGGGCACGACGCGGAGAAGGAGACCGTTCGGTTCGGCGCGCCGGTGGTCCCGGGGTGGACGGGTCAGCGGCCGGGTCGGCGCACGACGCGCACGTAGATCGACTTGCCGCCGCTTCCGGCGGCCGACTGTTCGTCCACCTCGAAGTACTCGGGCAGCGACTTGACCAGGTCGCTGAACTTGCGGTGGCCGTACAGCCGCGAGTCGAAGTCGGGCCGCAGCTTGGTGATGTTGCTGCCGACCGCGCCCAGCTGCGCCCAGCCGCTGTCGTCGGAGACGGCATCGATCGCGTCCGCGATCAACCCGACCAGCACCTGGCGGTCGTCGCTGAGGCGTGCCGGTCGCGACGGCTCGCCCGACGCGGCGGGCTCGGGCTTGTCGGCAGCGCGTCGCAGAACCTCGGTATAGACGAACTTGTCACAGGCTGCGACGAACGGCTCGGGTGTCTTGCGTTCGCCGAAACCGTAGACCATCAGTCCCTGCTCGCGCAGCCGCGACGCCAGCCGCGTGAAGTCGCTGTCGCTCGAAACCAGGCAGAACCCGTCGAAGCGCCCGGTGTAGAGCAGGTCCATCGCGTCGATGATCAGCGCGCTGTCGGTGGCATTCTTGCCCTTGGTGTAGCCGAACTGCTGCACCGGCACGATCGAGTGCTCGAGCAGGATCTTCTTCCAGCTGCCCAGTTGCGGTTGCGTCCAGTCGCCGTAGATGCGCTTGACGCTGGCGATGCCGAACTTGGCGATCTCGGCCAGCAGTCCGTCGATGGTCGAGGCCTGCGCGTTGTCGGCGTCGATCAGCACCGCGAGGTGGTGCTGCGATTCCTCGGACGCGGCCGACGGGCCGGCGCCCAGCAGCGCGGGTTTGGCGGGGGCGGGCATGGTGCGGTTTCCCGGGCTGTCAGTCGCGGAAATTGGTGAACGACAGTGGCACGTCGGAGATCTCCTTCTTCAGCAGCGTGATCGCCGACTGGAGGTCGTCGCGCTTGGCGCCGCTCACGCGCACCGCGTCGCCCTGGATGCTCGCCTGAACCTTCAGCTTGCTGTCCTTGACCAGACGGACGATCTTCTTCGCGTGCTCCGAGGACACGCCGTGGCGCACGGTGATCACCTGCTTGACCTTGTCGCCGCCGATCTTCTGCACCGGACCGTGATCGAGGAAACGGACGTCGACGTTGCGCTTCGCGCACTTCGAGACCAGCACGTCGCGCACCTGTCCCAGCTTGAAGTCGTCGTCGGCGTAAGCCGTCAGCTCGCGTTCCTTCTGCTCGATGCGCGCATCCGAGCCCTTGAAGTCGAAGCGGTTGGCGATCTCCTTGTTGGCCTGCTCGACGGCATTGCGCACTTCGATCGCATCGCTTTCGGAGACCACGTCGAACGATGGCATGTCTGTACCTCCTGGGAAGCCGGGTCGCCGGCGCGGATCGGACGCAGCCGACGCCCGGGCATTGTAGGCCTTTGCGGCCAGGGCGCGGCCGCTGCACCGTGGGGGATCAGCGGCGCGCTTCCAGTTCCTCCCAGCGTTCGAGCGCGGCCAGCAGTTCGTCCTCGATCGCGGCGAAGCGCTCGTTCATCGCCTGCGCGTCGCCGGCGTCGCCGCGCCAGGACCCGGGGTCGGCCAGCCGTTCGCCGAGCGTCTTCTGCTCGGCCTCGAGCGCGGCGATGTGCCCCGGCAGCGCGTCGAGCTCGCGCTGCTCCCGGTAGCTGAGCTTGCGTCGCGGGGCGGCCGGCACAGGCGCCTCGTCGCGCCCGCCGTCGTGACGCAGGCCGCTGTCGCCGTGCGGGCCCTCGTCACGCTGGCCGGCCACGGTTGCCGAGCCGGATGCGCCGCGCGCCGGGCGCGGTGCGGCGACCCGTGCGGGCGCACCTGCCTGCGCGGCTTCGGACGCCTCGCGCTCGCGCGCCGCCTCGTAGTCGGCGTAGCCGCCAGCGTACTCACGCCAGGTGCCGTCGCCCAGCGCGGCGATCGTCTGCGTGACGACGTTGTCGAGGAAGGCGCGGTCGTGGCTGACGATCAGTGCCGTGCCGGCGTAGTCGGCGAGAAGCTCCTCGAGCAGCTCGAGCGTGTCGATGTCGAGGTCGTTGGTGGGCTCGTCGAGCACCAGCACGTTGGCCGGACGGGCAAACAGGCGCGCGAGCAGCAGGCGGTTGCGTTCGCCGCCCGAAAGCGAGCCGACCGGAGAACGGGCGCGCTCGGGTGCGAACAGGAAGCGCTCGAGATAGCTCATCACGTGCGTGCGGCGCCCGCCGATTTCGATCCAGTCGGAGCCGGGGCTGATGGTTTCGACCAGCGTGGCCGAGTCGTCGAGCCGCTCGCGAAGCTGGTCGAAGTAGGCGACCTGGAGCTGGGTGCCGCGGCGGACGGTGCCTCGATCGGGCGCCAGCTCGCCGAGCATCAGCTTCAGCAGCGTCGTCTTGCCGGCACCGTTCGGGCCGATCAGGCCGACGCGGTCGCCGCGCTGCACGACCGCATCGAGGTCGCGCACGATCACCTTGCCCCCGCGCGTGCAGGTGACGCCGAGCAACTCGAACACCAGCTTCCCCGAGCGTTCGCCGCTGTCGACGTCGAGCGCGACCCGACCGACGCGCTCGCGGCGTTCGGCGCGCCGGCGCCGCAGCGCCTCGAGACGGCGCACGCGGCCCTCGTTGCGCGTGCGTCGCGCCTCGACGCCCTTGCGGATCCACGCTTCCTCCTGCGCGAGCAGCTTGTCGAACTTCGCATCCAGCACCGCCTCGCCGGCCAGCTCCTCGGCCTTGCGCGCCTGGTATTGCGCGAAGCTTCCCGGGTACGAACGCAGCCGCCCGCGATCGAGCTCCACGACACGCGTGGCCACGCCGTCGAGGAAGCGCCGGTCGTGCGTGACCACGACCACCGCGCCGCGAAAGCCGCGCAGCAGCGCTTCGAGCCAGGCGATCGATTCGATGTCCAGATGGTTGGTGGGCTCGTCGAGCAGCAGCAGGTCGGGTTCGGCGACCAGCGCGCGCGCCAGCGCCACGCGCTTGCGCGTGCCGCCCGACAGGCGTTCGATGCGCGCGCCACCGTCGAGCGCCAGGCGCGACAGCACGCCGTCGATGCGATGCGCGAGCACCCAACCGTCGTCGGCGTCGAGCTGTGCCTGCAGCGTCGCGAGCCGTTCGAGGGCCGCCGCCGGCGGATGCGCGTCGCCGGCCAGCGTCGCGGCCAGCGCCTGGTAGGCGGCGATGGCGTCGGCGTGGCCGGACAGTCCGGCCGCGACCGCCTCGAATACCGTGTGCGCGGGATCGAGCACCGGCTCCTGCGGCACGAACGCGATCGAGACGCCGCCCTGGCGGGTGACGCGGCCGTCGTCGAAAGCGAGCTCGCCGGCGATGCCGCGCAACAGCGATGACTTGCCGCTGCCGTTGCGTCCGATCAGCGCGATCCGCTCGCCCGCTTCGATCGACAGATCGACCCCGTCGAGCAGCGCGACGTGGCCGTAGGCGAGGTGGACGTCCTGCAGCGAGACCAGCGCCATCGACCCCCGCTTCGCGTTACTTCGCGGTCTTGCGCGCCCGTGCGGAGCGGGCGCGGGCGGTCTTGCGCGGCGCCGTGCTGCCGGCCGCTGCCTTGTTGGCCGCGATGCGCATGCGCAGCGCGTTGAGCCTGATGAAGCCTGCCGCGTCGGCCTGGTCGTAGGCGCCCTCGTCGTCCTCGAAGGTGGAGATGCGCGCGTCGAACAGCGAATCGGGCGAGCGGCGCGACACCACGATCACGTTGCCCTTGTACAGGCGCACCGTGACCGTGCCGTTCACGTCGGCTTGCGTGTGGTCGATCAGCACCTGCAGCGCGCGCCGCTCGGGCGACCACCAGTAGCCGTTGTAGACGAGGCTCGCGTAGCGCGGCATCAGGTCGTCCTTCAGGTGCGCCACCTCGCGATCGAGCGTGAGCGATTCGATCGCCCGGTGCGCGCGCAGCAGGATGGTGCCGCCGGGGGTCTCGTAGCAGCCGCGCGACTTCATGCCGACGTAGCGGTTCTCGACCAGGTCGAGTCGGCCCACGCCGTGCCGGCCGCCGAGGCGGTTCAACTCGGCGAGCAACTCGTGCGCCTTCATTTTGCGACCGTTGATCGCCACCAGGTCGCCGCGGCGGAACTCCAGCTCGACGTCCTCGGGCTTGCCTGGCGCCTTTTCGACCGGCACGGTCAGGCGCCACATGCCCCTGGCGGGCGGCTCGGCGGCCGGGTCCTCGAGCACGCCGCCCTCGTAGGAGATGTGCAGCAGGTTGGCGTCCATCGAGAACGGCGCACCGCCCTGGCGCTTCTTGAAGTCGACCGGGATGCCGTGCGCGTCGGCGTAGGCCAGCAGCTTGTCGCGCGAGAGCAGGTCCCACTCGCGCCAGGGCGCGATGATCTTCACGTTGGGCATCAGCGCGTAGGCGCCCAGTTCGAAGCGGACCTGGTCGTTGCCCTTGCCGGTGGCGCCGTGCGAGATCGCGTCGGCCTTCTCGCGTCGGGCGATCTCGACCAGGCGCTTGGCGATCAGCGGCCGCGCGATCGAGGTGCCGAGCAGGTACTCGCCCTCGTAGACGGTGTTGGCGCGGAACATCGGAAACACGAAGTCGCGCACGAACTCCTCGCGCAGGTCCTCGATGTAGATCTTCTTCACGCCGAACAAGCGCGCCTTCTCGCGTGCCGGCTCGACTTCCTCGCCCTGGCCGATGTCGGCGGTGAAGGTGATCACCTCGCAGCCGTAGGTGTCCTGCAGCCACTTCAGGATCACCGAGGTGTCGAGGCCGCCGGAATAGGCGAGCACCACTTTCCTGATGTCGTTCATCGATCGCCGCCGTGTGAGTGCGAAAAAGCCCGCAATTATACGGGGAGCTCGCCCTGTTGCGCCGTGGCGCTGCGTGGCGCGGCAGCATCGCCGCCCTGCGGTTGCCCGGCTGGCGCACCGCGCGACAGCCCGCCCACCCGCACGCCGAGCAGCCGCAGGCGGCGCCTGTCCGGCACGCGCGACAGGCACTCGAACGCCACGCGGCGGATCGCCGCCGCATCGTCGATCGCCAGAGGCAGCGTGTGATCCCGCGTGACGATCCGGAAGTCGTCGTAGCGCGCCTTCACCCCGACGGTGCGGCCCGCGTAGCCTCGCCGGCGCAGGTCGCCGGCCACTTCGCGGCACAGCTCGGCCAGGCAGGCGGCGAGGGCCTGCCAGTCACGACGCAGGTGAAGGTCGTGCTCGAAAGTCGTCTCGCGGCTCATCGAGACCGGTTCGCTGGCGGTGACGATCGGCCGGTCGTCGCGGCCGTGCGCGGCTTCGTGCAGCCAGCGCCCGAACCTGCGCCCGAACTGCGCGATCAGCAGCGCGGGCGGCGCGGCGGCGAGCGCGCCGATGGTGCGGATCCCGAGCTCCTCGAGTCGCACGTCGGCTTTCGGGCCGATGCCGTTGATGCGCGTGACCGGCAACGGCCAGATCACCGTGGCGATGTCGTGCTCGTCGATGGCTGTGATCCCGCCGGGCTTGTGCAGCTCGGAGGCGATCTTGGCGAGCAGCTTGTTCGGCGCCAGCCCGATCGAGCAGCTCAGCCCGGTGGCCTCGTGCACGCGCCGCTGGATGTCGCGCGCGACCGGCACGCCGCGTTCGACGCGAATTCCCGGCACACCGGTCAGGTCGATGTACACCTCGTCGATGCCGCGGTCCTCGATGCGGTCGGTGAGCGTGGCGATGGCCGCCTTGAAGCGGCGCGAGTAGCGCCGGTACTCCACGAAGTCGACCGGCAGGAACACGCATTCGGGACACAACTCGGCGGCGCGGCGCATCGCCATGCCCGAGCGCACGCCCGAGGCGCGCGCCTCGTAGGTGGCGGTGGTGACGACGCCGCGTCGCGACGGCTCGCCGTGGCCGCCGATCGCCACCGGGCGGCCGCGCAGCTCGGGCCGGCGCAGCAGCTCGACCGACGCGTAGAACGCGTCCATGTCGAGGTGGGCGATGCGGCGCCAGGCCATCGGCCCGCTCAGACCGCGAGCGGCAGCTCGATGAAGAACGTCGACCCGCGGCCCGGCTCGCTGCGCAGCCCCGCCGTGCCGCCGTGCAGCTCGGCGACCCGCTTGACGATCGCCAGGCCCAGCCCCGAGCTGCCGCGAAGCTCGCGATGCCGGCTGGTCTGGTAGAAGCGTTCGAACACCTGCGGCTGGTCCTCCCGGGCGACGCCAGGCCCGGTGTCGGCGACTTCCAGGCGCGTGCCGTGCGTGTCGCGCAACGCGCGCACCAGCACGCGGCCGCCACGAGGCGTCACGCGCAGCGCGTTGTCGAGCAGGTTTGCGAGCGCGCGCTCGACCAGCGCGGCGTCGGCCTGCGTGAGCGGCAGGCCGTCCGGGTACTCGACCGTGAGCGCGACACCGGCTTCCTGCGCGGCGGCGGCGAAGCGCTGCACCACGTCGTCGGCCAGCTCGCCGATCGCGATCGGCTCGGGTTGCGCGCGGAACTCGGGGCTGTCGAGTCGTGCGAGCTCGGCCAGCGCGTCGGTGAGCCGCTTGAGGTGTTGCGCGTTCTGCAGCGCGCGCCCGAGCAGGTGCGCCTGCGCGTCGGCCGGCAGGCTGTCGCGCTTCATGCGGATCGTCTCCATCTGCCCGATCAGCGCGGTCAGCGGTGTCCGCAGGTCGTGCGAGACGCTGGCCACCATCTCGCGACGCTGCGAATCGATGGTGCGCACGCGCTCGGTCTCCTGGCGCAGCCGGTCGAAGGCGTCGTGGAAAGTGCGGCTCAGTCGGCCGATCTCGTCGTCACGGTCGGCCTCGGGGAAGAAGAACCCCCCGCACTGCTCGTCGGAAAAGCCCGAATTGCGCACCTGTTCGGTGGCGCGCGTCAGTGCGGTGAGCGGGCGGGTGAGCAGGGAAATCATTGCCATCGTGAGCAGCACGCCGATCGCGATCGTCATCAGGCCCACCGTGGCCGCGGTGCGGATCCCGTAGCTCTTGAGCAACGCGGGCATCGCGGTGCCGAGGTCGGTGCGGCGTGCGACCACGTACAGCCAGCCGGTGGGCCCGCCCTGGTGAAGCACCTGGCGTGCCGCCACCAGCGACGTCTTTCCCTGCTCGTCCGGGTCGTCGGCGAAGACCGGCAGCGACGGATCGGCGCTCATGCTCTGGATGAGCGGCGCCAGGTCGACGCGATAGCTGGTCCAGAACGGCTGGGTGTCGCCGGCGCTGGCCAGCACGCGGCCCTCGGGATCGAGCAGGTACAGGCCGGTGTCGGGCGCGTACAGCGTGTACTGGCGCAGCGTCGTGCCGAAGCCGGACGGATTGCGCAGGTAGTCGCGCCACAGGTCGGGATGGGCCTCAAGGATGCGCTGCGCGAAACCGGCGTTCTTCGCGTACAGCCAGTCGCTGTAGTACTGGCGCACCGACGCATGCATGATGATCGCCAGCAGCGCGGCCATCATCAGGCCGAAGCCGACCAGAAGCAGAAGCACGCGGGCGCGCAGCGACTTCATCGCGGGTCCATGAAGCGGTATCCGACTCCTCGCACCGTGAGCACGTGGCGTGGATTGGCGGGATCGGCCTCGATCTTCGCGCGCAGCCGGTTGATGTGCGTGTTCACCGTGTGCTCGTAGCCCTCGAAGGTGGTGCCCCAGACGGCGTCGAGCAGCTGCATGCGTGTGAACGCGCGACCCGGGTGGCGTGCGAAGTGGGCCAGAAGGTCGAACTCCTTCGCGGTGAGCGCGATGGGCGTGCCGCGCAGCCGCACCTCGCGGCTCGAGCAGTCGATGACGAGGTCGCCGATCTCGATGCGTTCGGCGCTGCTGGCGGCCGCGGCCGGTGCCTGCATGTCCACGCGCCGCAGCATCGCCTTGACGCGCGCCTGCAGCTCGGGAATGGAGAACGGCTTGGTGAGGTAGTCGTCGGCACCGAGCTCGAGCCCGAGCACGCGGTCGAGCTCGCTGGAGCGCGCGGTGAGCATCAGCACCGGTGTCGTGACCTTGTTCATGCGCAGCGCGCGCACCACGTCGAGGCCATCGCGCGCCGGCAGCATCACGTCGAGCACGACCAGGTCGTAGCG
>CAZBTE010000021.1:0-15366 GCA_964494665.1 uncultured Limnobacter sp. | reverse complement strand
GACCTGCGCAAGGACCTGCGGCTGCGCTACGTTGCCACGCCGATCGACGCGATGCAGCTGCTGATCATGCGGCGCGTGGATCACGCGCTGCTGGCCGAGCCGGCGGCATCGATGGCGCTGCGCAAGACCGGTTCATTCCCGCTCAACATGGTCGCCCCCGAGCTGCATCGGGCGGTCGACATGCAACGCGAGTGGGGCCAGGCGTTCGGGCGCGAGGCACGCATCCCGCAGGCGGGCATCGCGGTGATGTCCAGCGCGATGAACCGGCCCGAGCTGGTGGCGCGCATCGCTGCCGCCTACGCAAGCTCGACCGCCTGGTGCAACGCCAATGCCGAAGCATGTGGGCGCATGGTGGCCGGGCGCATCGAGGCGTTGTCGCCCGAAGCGGTGGCCGACGCGGTAGCCTCGAGCCGCCTGAACGCCGTCGCGGCCGCCGACGCCCGTGCCGAAGTCGAGTTCCTGTTCGACCTGCTGCTGAAGAAGAATCCCGCCCTGGTCGGCGGCCGCCTGCCGCCGGACGACTTCTACGCGTCGCCGCCTGCGGCAGGCAAGTCGTGATGAGGCTGCTGCGCGCCTGGCTCGCGGCGCTGCCGGCGTACCTGTGGAGCGGCTGGGGCGCCGTGGCCAGCCTGCTGCTGCTGATCGCGGCCTGGGAGGCCGTCGCGGCGCTGTACGGGCCGCTGGTGCTGCCCGATCCGCGTTCGGCGTTCGCCACGCTGTACGCGCTCGTCGCCAGCGGCGCCGCGTGGCCCGAGCTGGCGGCTACCGCGCGTCGCGCGCTGGCGGGCTTCGCGCTGTCGGTGGCGGCCGGCAGCGTGCTCGGACTCGCGGCCGGCGTGTCGATGACCGCCTCGGCGATGTCGCGCCCGCTGGTCACCGTGCTGATGGGCACGCCGCCGATCGCCTGGCTGGTGCTGGCGATGCTGTGGTTCGGCGCGAGCGACGGCACGCCGGTGTTCACCGTGTTCGTGGCCAGCTTCCCGGTGGTCTTCGTCGGCGCGCTGCAGGGCACGCGCACGCTGGACAACCAGTTGAAGACGATGGCCGAGGCGTTCGGCCTGCCGCCACGCATGATGTTCTTCGACGTCTACCTGCCGCACGTGGTGTCGTACCTGTTCCCGGCCTGGATTGCCGCGCTCGGCATGTCCTGGAAGGTGGTCGTGATGGCCGAGCTGCTGTCCACGCAGGACGGCGTGGGCGCGGCGCTGGCGGTGTCGCGCTCGCACCTCGACACCGCCACCACGATGGCCTGGATCTGCGCGGTGGTGGGACTGCTGCTGGCGGTCGAGTACCTGCTGCTCGAGCCGATCAAGCGCGAGGTCGAGCGCTGGCGCGAGCCGCAGTCGTGGGGAGGAACTGCCGCGTGAGCGTGCCAGCACGTCTGCGCGTGAGCGGCGTGAGCCACTCTTTCGCGCGCCACGAAGTGCTTGCCGGCATCGACCTCGAGCTCGAGGCCGGGCGCATCGTGGCGCTGGTCGGGCCGTCGGGGTGCGGCAAGACCACGCTGCTCCACCTGTGCGCCGGCCTGCTGCACGTGAACGAAGGTACGGTCGAGAACGGTTTCGCCACCCAGGCCAGCATGTTCCAGCAGCCGCGCCTGCTGCCGTGGAAGACCGCACTGGACAACGTCGCGCTCGGCCTGGCCGCCGCCGGCGTGGCGCGCGCCGAACGCGAGCGGCGCGCGCGCGAGCTGGCACTGCGCCTGGGGCTCACGGCGGTCGACCTGGACCGCTTTCCGCACCAGCTCTCGGGCGGCATGCAGAGTCGCGTTTCGCTGGCGCGCGCGCTGGTACTCGATCCGCAGCTGCTGATGCTCGACGAGCCGTTCTCGGCACTCGACGTCGGCCTGAAGGAGGAGCTCTACGGCCTGCTGCTCGCGCACCTGGCCGCGCGGCGCATGGGCGTGCTGATGATCACCCACGACCTGATGGAAGCGGTGCGCCTGTCCGACGAGATCCTCGTGATGACGCCGCGCCCGGGACGCATCGTCGCGCGCTTCGAGCTGAGCCTGGCGCCGACACAACGCGACGACGCATGGATCCATCGCAACACGGCGTACCTGCTGCAGCAGCCGGCGGTGCGTTCCAGCTTCGGGCTGCCGGCGCGCGCGCCGCAGACCGCGCCGGCGATCGCCGACGAAGCGCCGGGCCTGGCGCAGGTGCGGTCCGCGGCTCCGGTCGTTCCCTTTCCGCGCGCGGCCAACCGATGCTGAGCAGCAATGACTCACCGGTCACGCCGGCCGGCGGACTGTACTCACGCGCCGCGGCACATCCGCTGTTCATGTGCAGCTTCCGTCCGCTGTTCCTGGCGACCGCTGCGTACGCGGCGATCGGCCTGGTGCTGTGGAGCGCGTTTCTCGGAGCGGGCCTCGCTGTGCCGGCAGTGCCTGGCGGGCCGATTGCCTGGCACGCGCACGAACTGGTGTTCGGCTTCGGGATGGCGGCGGTGGCCGGTTTCGTGATGACGGCGGTCCCCGAGTTCACGGCCACGCCCGCGCTCGGCTCGCGCGTGGCGCTCGCCGTCGCGCTCGCGTGGCTCGCGGCGCGTGCCGCGTTCTGGGCTTGCGGCGTGATCGGCGCCTGGCCCGCCGCAGTGATCGAGGTCGCGTTCGCGGCGACCTTGCCGGCACTGCTGGGCACGCGCCTGCTGCGCGATCCGGAGCGCCGCCATACCGGGTTCCTGTGGGGCCTGCTCGCGCTGGTCGCGACGATCTGCGGCTACCACGTCGACGTGCTGCGCGGCCTCGATCCGCTGCGCTGGACGCACGCGGGAGTCGGCGTCATGATGACACTGATCGTGGTGGCGATGAGCCGCGTGTCGATGCGCATCGTCAACGATGCGCTCGACGAAGCGCGCGCCACGGTCGACCCCGACGCGCCCGAGTACCGCGCCCGACCGCCGCGGCGCAACCTCGCCATCTTCGCCATTGCGCTGCACACCGCGGTCGAGTTCCTCGCGCCGCAATCGGCCGTGGCCGGCTGGACCGCGCTCGCCGCGGCCGCTGCGATCCTGAACCTGCTCAACGACTGGCACGTCGGACGCCCGCTGGCCAGGCGCTGGCCGGCACTGCTCTATGCCGTCTACTGGCTGATGGCGCTGGGCTACGCGGCAATCGGCGTGGCACTGATGACGGGCACATTCGGCACCAGCGTCGGCCGGCACCTGCTCGGCGCCGGTGCGATGGGCGTGTCGATCTTCGCGGTACTCTGCATCGCCGGGCGTATCCACAGTGGCCACCCGCTCGACCCGCGCGCCTGGGTGCCGGCCGGAGGCGCGCTGCTGGTGGTGTCCGCGCTCGCCCGCGCCGCTGCCGGCCTGCCGGGCGCACCGTCCACGCCACTGATGTTCGCCGGCGCACTCGCGTGGATCGTCGCCTGGGCCCTTTACCTGGCGCACATGGCACCGATCCTGGCCGGCGCGCGCACCGACGGCGGCAGCGGCTGTGACGAACGGGTCGCCCCCGCGGGCGTGCGGGAAGTTGCCGGCTGAAGCCCGCGGCCGGGTGCGTTACGGGCCGCTTCCTGCCGGTTTTCCGGCCAGCGCGAGGATGCGTTCGGCTTCCTCGTCCTCGATCTGCGGGAACTTGCGATAGAACTGCGACACCGCGTGAAAGTGATCCGGCGTCGCCAGGCAGACCACCTCGTCGGCGTACGGCCTGACCCGCTCGACCGCCTCCGGGGCACCAACGGGCACCGCGCAGATCAGGCGCTCGGGGCTGCGCGCACGCGTGGCGTGCAGTGCCGCCACCATCGTCGAGCCGGTGGCCAGGCCGTCGTCGACGACGATCACCACGCGGCCGGCCGGATCGACCCCCGCGCGGCCGCGCCGGTAGCGCTCGCGGCGACGGCGCAGCAGCTCGAGTTGCCCGAGCTTCTCGTGTTCCAGCCAGACCGGATCGACCGACTGCGGCTTCACGCCGGGCGTCCAGTGCAACGCGCCGGTCTCGTCCACCGCGGCCAGCGCGAACTCGGGTTGGTGCGGTGCGCCGATCTTGCGCACCAGCACCACGTCGAGTTCGCCGTCGAGGGCCTCGGCGAGAACCTGGCCCATCGGCAGCGCACCGCGCGGGATCGCGAGCACCAGCGGCCGCCGGCCGCGCCATTGGCCGAGCGCCTGCGCGAGCTGCCGCGCTGCGTCCTCACGATTCTCGAACATCGCTGTCCTCCCGACGGTTGATGCTGATCTCGAACACCGGTTCATAGGGCGGCACGCGCGCCTCGACGATCTGCGCCGGCGCCACTTCGAGCCTCAGGCCGGTCACGTCGGCCTTCAGCGGCAGGCACGCGCAGCCGCGATCGACCAGCACCGCGGTGCGGACGACCGCCGCACCGCGATGCACCAGCCAGCCGACCGCCCGCAGCAGCGAATGTCCCTGGTAGAGCACGTCGTCCACCAGCAGCACGGTGCGCCCGGCAAGATCCACCTCCTGCCCGGCCTGCGTCTCGCGCAGGCGGGTTTGAGGAAAGAGCAGGGTCAGGTCGTCGGCATAGCGCTTGATGTCGAGGTCGATGCGCTCGACGCTTTCGACCGCCCACAGTTCGCGCAGCCGCTCGCACAGCCGGTCGGCCAGCGGGGCGCCACGGCGCAGCACGCCGACCACGGTCAGTGCCTGTGGATCGGGAATCAGGCACGCGATTTCGCGCGCCATGCGCGCGACGACCGCGTCGAGCTCGTCGGTTCGATAGAAGGCCTGCACGCTCAACCCCAGTACTCCCGTCATGTCCGGGCGCGTCGTTCTCCGCGCGCGCTATTCTCGCCCACGCGCCGGCCCGGTGCGTGGTCCCGGCGCTCAGGCAAAGGTAATCGCATGGCGTCGTTCCGGCGCCTCGAGGTGAGGCACGTTGTTGAAGCTGAGCAGGCGCAACGTTCCGGCGCCGGCGATCAGCTCGCACAGGCCGGTGTTGCGGCATTGCAGGTTCAGCTCGATCGCGGTGCGCGCTGGGGCGCCGGCGATGTCGGCCAACACCCGCCCGATCGCGCCGCCCGAGCTCACCACGAGCACCGCATCCTCGCGCGCGGTGCTGCTGGCGGCGGCATCGAGCGCGGCGCGCACGCGAGCGCCGAAGTGCGTCCAGGTCTCCGGCACGCCGACGAGCCGGTCCTCGGCCCACGCGTGCATCGCGTCGCGAAAGGCGCGCCAGTACGCGCGGTAGTCGGCCCGCTGGTGAACGCGCGGATCGGGCACGCCAGCGTACGCGGCATACAGCGCCTCGCCGGGATACTCGTCGAATCCGGCATCGACGATCAGCTCCGACGGGTCGACGCCCATCACGCGCATCACCTCGCGTGCAGTGTCCTGCTGGCGCACCAGCGTGCCTGCCGTCACGCGCGAGAAGCGAAGGCCGCGCCCGGCGAAGTAGTCGCCCAGCCAGCGCGCCTGCAGGCGCCCCAATGCGGAGAGCCGGTCGTAGTCGTGCGTCCCGAATGATGCCTGGGCATGGCGGACAAGGTATACGAGCGACATCGGGCGGCGACACCGGCAGTTCTTCGAAGATCGCGATTATCGCCGTTCATTGGCCGTAAACTCGGGGCAGCGTGCAGCGGTGCACCACGCCCGCGGCACGGCCGGCCAACGCCGCGAAACGGTACAATGGAGAGACACGGATGCGAGTTCAGGTGGCGATCATCGGTGCAGGCCCGTCGGGACTGCTGCTTGGCCAGTTGCTGCATCGGGCGGGCATCGATGCGGTGATCCTCGAACGCAAGAGCGGCGAATACGTGCTGAGCCGGATCCGCGCCGGCGTGCTCGAGCAGGGCGCGGTCGACCTGCTCGACGAAGCCGGCGTCGGCACACGCCTGCATGCGGAAGGACTGGTGCACGGCGGCATCGAACTGTGCTTCGATGGCGAGCGCCACCGCATCGACCTGGCAGGCCTGTCCGGCGGCAAGCACGTCACCGTCTACGGACAGACCGAGGTGACGCGCGACCTGATGGATGCCCGCGCCGCGGCCGGCGCGAAGACGATCTACGAAGCCGAAGACGTCAGCATCCACGGCTTCGACACTGCCTCGCCGGTGGTGCGCTATCGCAAGGACGGCGCCACCCACGAGATCGCGTGCGACTTCATCGCCGGCTGCGACGGCTTCCACGGCGTATGCCGCGAGAGCCTGCCCGCCGGCGCGGTGAAGCAGTACGAGCGCGTCTATCCGTTCGGCTGGCTCGGCATCCTCGCCGACGTGCCGCCGGTGTCGCACGAGCTCATTTACGTGAACCACCCGCGCGGCTTCGCGCTCTGCAGCATGCGCTCGCGCACGCGCAGCCGCTACTACGTGCAGGTGCCGCTCGACGAGAAGCTCGAAGACTGGTCCGACGAGCGCTTCTGGGAAGAGCTGAAGCGCCGCCTCGACGCGCAGGCCGCCGCGACGATCGTCACCGGTCCGTCGATCGAGAAGAGCATCGCGCCGCTGCGCAGCTTCGTCGCCGAGCCGATGCGCTTCGGTCGCCTGCTGCTCGCCGGCGACGCGGCGCACATCGTGCCCCCGACGGGCGCGAAAGGCCTGAACCTGGCGGCGAGCGACGTGCGCTACCTGTCGCGCGCGCTGATCGATCACTATCGCGGCGGCTCGATGAAGGAGATCGATGCGTATTCCGGCAAGTGCCTGAGGCGCGTCTGGAAGGCGGTGCGGTTCTCGTGGTGGATGACGTCGATGATGCACCGCTTTCCGGACACCGGCGAGTTCGGCCAGAAGATCCAGGAAACCGAGCTCGACTACCTGGTCGGGTCGAGGGCTGCGTCGACGTCGCTGGCCGAGAACTACGTCGGGCTGCCGTTCGAGGACTGACGGACCTCAACGCGCGCTGACGACCAGCACGTCGCAGCGCGCCTCGCCGAGCACGTGCAGCGTCACGCTGCCGAGCAGCAGGTCCTCGACGATCGACTCGCCGTGCTTGCCGATCACGATCAGGTCGGCGTCGGCGTGCTGCGCGGCATCGACGATCACGCGCGGCGCGTAGCCGTGCTCGACCCTTTGGTACACCCGCTCGGCGTCGACCGCGGCCTCGGCCACCAGCCGGGCGACGCCGGCGACCGCGTCGGCGCGTGCATGCTGCCGCAAGCGGTGAATCTCGTCGTCGATCACGCCGGCGAAGCGCAGCTTGCTCTCGAACGGCACTTCGAACGCGTGCAGCACGTCGATTTGCGCGCCCGGTGCGATCGACGCCGCCTGCCTGAGGACCTGCGTCGAATGCTTCGAGAAGTCGACCGGCGCGAGCACCCGCCGGTAGCTTGTCACCGGGTCGCGCCGCACGACCAGCATCGGCCCGCGCCGCTTGCGCAACAGGCGCTCGCCGGTCGTCCCGACCGCGAAGTCGCGCACCGGATGCTGGCCGCGCGCGCCGATCATCAGCAGGTCGACCGGCGCCGCGTGTTCGATCACCGTCTCCAGCAGGTTGCCGACCACGACGCTGGCGGCGAGCCGGCGATCGGTGCCAGCCTCGAGCGACGTAGCCAGCTCGGCCATCGACCGCTCGGCCTCGGAGACGAGACCCTGTCGCGACGCGTCGGCCAGCCCGAACCACTGCTGCAGCGTGCCGAGCCACGGCGCCTCGATGACGTGCAGCAGGCGCAGGTCGTCGATGCCGAGCTCGCCGGAGAGCGCGACGGCACGGGATGCGGCCAGTTCGGCGTCGCGCGAGAAGTCGGTGGCGATGAGAATCGAGCGGGGCTTGTCCATGTCAGTCCTCCTTCGTCCTTTCGTCACACCGCCTGTCCGCCGCGGAACGACGCGATCCGCTGTTCGCGCTCGCGCTCGAGCAGCCCGCCCAGGACGGTCCCGGGGAGCCCGGCGCGCGCCAGCGCCAGCGCGGCCAGCTGCAGCGCGGACTCGAGCGCCTCGGGGATCACCGTGTCGGCGCCGGCCTCGCGCAGCGCCAGCGCGTGCCGCTCGTCGCGGGCTCGCGCGAGAACCGCCAGCTTCGGCCACTCGCGGCGGATGCCCTGCACGGCGCGCAACGCCGCCGAGCTGTGATCCATCGTCAGCACGATCGCACTCGCCTCGTCGAGCCCGAGCCGGCGCAGCAGTTCGCCGCGGCTCGCGTCGCCGACGAACACCGGCCTGCCCTGCGCGTGAAAGCCCGCGACCAGCCGGGCCTCGGGATCGATCGCGACATAGCGGATGCCCTGCGAGTCGAACAGCTGGCCGAGCAACTGGCCGACCCGCCCGTAGCCGGCAATCACGACGTGCCCGCTCAGGTCCGGCAGCAACGGCGCATCCGACTGCGGCTCGGCCGGCGAAGTCGGCTCCAGCCTCGCGCCGAGCCGTCGGCCCAGTTCGGCCATCAGCGGCGCCGCGAACATCGACAAGCCGACCACCAGCAGCATGAAGCGGCCGGTCTGCTCCGGCAGCAGCCCGAGCGACATGGCCGTGCCGAAGACGATGAAGGCGAACTCGCCGCCCTGGCCGAGCAGCAGGCCCGCTTCGACCGCCTTGGCGGGCGGCAACCCGCCGATGCGAACGACCAGACCGACGATGACCGCCTTCAACGCGAACAGCCCGGCGACCGAGCCGAGCAGCAGCGCGGGCGCACGAAGGATCTCCAGCGGATCGATCGACATTCCGACCGACAGGAAGAACAGCCCCATCAGCAGTCCGCGAAACGGATCGATCGTGATCTCGACCTCATGCCGGAACTCGGTTTCCGCCAGCACCAGGCCTGCGAGCAGCGCGCCCAGCGCCATCGACAGGCCGGCGAGCCAGGTGAGCGAGGCGATACCCAGCGTGCTGAGCAGCGTCAGCGCCATGAAGGTGTCGGCCTGCCTGCTCGCCGCCAGCTGCCGGAACAGCGGCCGGATCACAACCCGGCCGAGCACGTAGATCAGCGCGATGGCGGCGACCGCCTTGCCCATCGCGGTCACCATCGACGCGGCCACCGACGTATCGCCAGGCCGCCCGAGCATGCCCACCAGGATCAGCACCGGCACCACGGCGAGATCCTGCAACAGCAGGATCGAGAAGCTGGCCTGGCCGATCGGAGTGCCGAGCTCGCGGCGCGACGACAGCAGCTGCATCACGACCGCGGTCGACGAAAACGACAGTGCGAGCCCGATCACGAGTGCCGCCGACAGCGGGTTGCCGAACGCCGCGGCGACCAGTCCGATCGCCGCCGCGCTCGCGAGCACCTGCGCATTGCCCGCGGCGAACACCCAGCGCCGCATCGACCACAGGCGCTCTGCCGACAACTCGAGGCCGATCATGAACATCAGGAACATCACGCCGATCTCGGACAGCACCGCGACCGCCTCGAGGTTCGGGAACACCAGCCAGCGGAGGATCGGCACGTCGGCGGCCAGCCGGCCAAGGCCGAACGGTCCGACCAGCATGCCTACCGCGAGGAACCCGAGCACGCTGCTCACCCTGAGCCGTTGCAGCAGCGGCACCAGCACGCCGGCCAGCGCCAGGAACAGCAAGGTCTCGCGCAGGTGCGGAATCGCGTGTACTTCTTCCATGGTCCGGGCCGGTCCGTGTCCCTCGTGACGATCCACTCGTGCGCCCGAACCCGCCGTTCGACCAACGTATCGCGGCACTACGAGACGCGAGGATACAGAGGCATTGGAAACCGGCCAATTCGGGCCGGATGCCGGCGGCAGACGAAGCGTGCAGCGTGATCGCGAACCGGCGGGAAACCGGCCTGATCCTGATGGGCGGCGGCGCGCACGCCGCGTACCAGGTCGGCGTGCTGCCGCGGCCGATCCGCTCCATCCTGCGCATGACCGGCGCGACCGAACGGCGCAGCGCCGGCCTGTTGTCGTACCTGCTCTTCGAGCCCGTCTACCTCGAGCGCCTCATTGCGCTCGGGCGCGCCGACGCGCTCGCGCGGTCGACGGGCGTCGTCGCGCCGGCCGAGATCGGCGACAAGACCCAGTTGCTCGCGCTCATGCTCGCAGTCCGCTTCAGGCGGCCCGGACCGATCATCGCCGGCATCCTGCTGGCGACGCTGGCCAACCACGCGCTCGCCGGCGGCCTCGGCGCATGGGTCCACCAGGTCGTCGATCCCGGCCTGCTGCGCTGGGTCGTCGGCCTGTCGTTCGCCGCGATGGCGCTGTGGACGCTCGTGCCCGACCGGCTCGACGACGACGCCGTCAAGACGCGACGCCTCGGCGCGTTCGGTGCAACGCTGATCGCGTTCTTCCTGGTCGAGATGGGCGACAAGACGCAGGTCGCCACGGTTGCGCTGGCGGCGCAATACTCGTCGTTCGTCTCGGTGGTCGCCGGCACCACGCTCGGGATGATGATCGCCAACGCACCCATCGTGCTGTTCGGCGAGCGCATCGCGGCGTGGATACCGGTGCGGGCGATCCAGCTGGCCGCCGCTGGCTTGTTCCTGCTGCTGGGCGTGCTGGTGCTGCTGGGCGTGGGGATGGATCGACCCGCGGGCTGACCCGCCCAGGGCGGGTGCGCTACTCGGCTTCCGCCTCGGCTTGCGAGCCACGTTCGACCGGCGCGTTGGCCGGCCCGGCAACGCGCCGCTTGCCGTCGTTCAATCGCATCGCGTGTTCCTCGAGTTGGCGCCTCGCGGCGAAGAAGGCGTCGCGCAGCGCGACGTGGACGTCCTCGTGGTGCGCGTGATTGGCGACGATGTTGCTGCCCGGGACGGAGACGTCGATCGAGACGATGAAGTGCTCACCCTGCTGCTTGTGGTGATGCGGCTTGTCGATGACGACGCGGCAGCCGGTGACGTTGGGATGGAACTGTTCGAGCTTGGCGGCCTTGTCACGAATCAGCGTCTCCAGCGCCGGTGACGTGTCCATGCCGTGGAAGTTGATCTGCAGCGGTGTACGCATGAGTCTCCTTTGCCTCGAGGGATGCCCGGCTGCGGGCCGGGCGCCGGTATGCGCGTTGCGCCGGAATCAGTGCTCGTCTGTCCGGGTTCGCCCGTCATCGGCCAGCTGGCCGGTGTCGGGGTCGACCCAATCGGGCACACCGAGCAGATCTTCGGTTTCACGCAGGTCGTCGAGATCGGCTTCCTCGTCGGCCGACTCGCCGTCCGCCAGTTGCATGTCGGCGGCCGCTTCCAGCATGGTCTGGAACGGTCCGTATTCGCGACCGTCGGTGTCATCCTGCCAGTAGAAGCCGTCGGGTCGCTCGATGATACGGGTGTGATCGAATTCGGCAGATGTGGTGGGGATCTTCTGCGTCATGCCTTCCCTCCGTCACGGGCGGTCGCAACCACCTCCTCGATCATGGCCAGGTGCCGCGTCTCGGCCAGCGCGAACTGCAACGCCCGGATCCGCACGGCCTCGTTGGGGGAAGTCGCGGCAAGGTGCTCGAAGATCGCACGCATGCCCCGCTCGTTGTAGCGGGCGGTCTCGAGCGCGTCGTCGAGCCGCGTCGTTTTCCCCAAGGGAGCCGGTCGCATCGGTTCGACCCACGCAACCCGTTCGGCCAGTATCGTCCCGACATCGAGATCGGGCAAGTCGCGCTCGATGTGCGCCGCCTGCTCGGCCTCCAGCACGGCGAGGCGCGAAAATACGCGTGCAACGCCGGGCATCGCCCTGACCCGCGGCTCGATGGCCAGGCTGCGATAGCGTGCGGACGCCTCTCGGCGCATGGCAAGCGCCCTGGCGAGCAGATCACGCAACGAGACGACGGGACTGACTCCTGACCCCATCGACGTATGCTGCCGCGGCGCCGTGCGCGGCGACTTGACGCGGGTCAACGCCCGGTACGTGGCGTCAACGGTCGTCACGAATCGTCGATCTTCGTTCAAACTGCCGCGATCGTCGCGATCTCAACCGGACGGCGGCCCTGTAGACGCGTCTGCGTCGCGGTGCACCACGGGTGACCGACGCCACGAAACGAGCAGGCCGGTAGTCAGCAAGGTGCCGGCCAGGATCGTCGCCGCGCCGGCCAGCATGCGTGCGCTCACCGACTCGCCGAGAAACAACGCTCCCCAAAGCATCGCGAACACCGGGATCAGGAACGTGACGGTGACGCTGCGCGTGCTGCCGATGCGTGCAATCAACCGGAAGAACAACAGGTAGGCCAGCCCGGTGCACAGCACGCCCAGCAGCGCCACGCTGGCCCAGGCGCGCAGGTCGGGCGGCTGGGCGGGCCAGCGCGCGATCGCGAACGGCAGCAGCATCAGCGTGGCTGCGAGCAGGCTGCCGGCGGCGCCGGTCAGCGCGCTCAGATCGCCCAGGTGCTTCTTCGTTGCAGTGGCCGCCACGGCGTACGACAGCGTGGCCACCAGCGTAGCCAGGATCGGCAGGCCGAAGCCGCCCTCGGCAAAGCTCACGCGGCCCCACACCAGCACCAGCACGCCGCCGAACCCGACCACGAGCCCGAACACGCGCATCGCGCCAAGCCGCTCGCCGAGCCACACGTAAGCGACGACCGCGCCCCAGAACGGGGTGGTCGCGTTCAGGATCGAAGTGAATCCGGCGTTCAGGTACTGCATCGCATAGCCGAACATCACGAACGGCAGCGCCGAGTTCAGCAGGCCCATGCCGGCGATGCGCCCGGCGTGGCTGTGCAGCGCAGCAACCGCGCGGCGTTCGCGCAGCAGGAACGGCAGCAGTACGAGCGTCCCGATCCCCGTACGCAACGCCATCAGCGGGAATGCGCCGAACTGGGGCGCCGCGATGCGAATGAACAGGAACGAGGCGCCCCACAACGCGGCCAGCAGCACCAGGTCAATGGCGTCGCGCTTGTTCAAAACTCCACCAGCAGATCGTGCGCGCCCACCGTGTCGCCCGACTTGACGTGCACCGCACGAACCGTGCCGTCGCGCTCGGCGCGGATTTGCGTCTCCATCTTCATCGCCTCGATCGACACCAGCGGATCGCCGGCCAGCACCGGCTGCCCGGCCTTCACCGCCACGGTGACGATCATGCCGGGCATGGGTGCCGGCACGTGTGCAGGGTTGCCCGATTCGGCCTGCGCACGACGCGCAGCGCGCGGCGCCCCCGCCTTCTCGACGCGCATCGTGCGCGGCTGGCCGTTGAGCTCGAAGAACACCCGCACCAGCCCCTCTTCCTCCGCCGCCATGCCCTGCATGCTCACCACCAGCGTCTTGCCCGGATCGAGGTCGATCGCGACCTCCTCGCGCTCGCGCATGCCGTAGAAGAAGGTCTGGGTAGGCAGCACGCTCACGTCGCCGAACTGGCGCCGGTGCTCGGCGTAGTCACGGTACACCTTCGGGTACATCAGCCAGGAGGCGAGCTGGTCGTCGTCGATGCGGTGGCCGGCCGCCTTGCCTGCTTCCTGGCGCGCCTGTTCGAGGTCAACCGGCGCGAGCCGGTCACCGGGGCGGTATGGCGCCGGCGGCTCGGGGAGGATCGGATGCGCGCCGTCGCACTCGAGCACCTTGCGCGACAGCGGCGCCGGAAAGCCATCGGGGGGAAAACCCAGCTCGCCGCGAAACAGCGACACCACGCTTTCCGGAAACGACACCGCGCGCTGCGGGTCTGCGACGTCGCGCTCGCTCAGATCGTTGGCGACCATGAACAGCGCCATGTCGCCCACCACCTTGGAGGTCGGCGTCACCTTGACGATGTCGCCGAACAGCTGGTTCACCGCCGCATAGGCCTGCGCCACCTCCGGCCAACGGTGCTCGAGCCCCAGCGCACGCGCCTGCTCGCGCAGGTTGGTGTACTGCCCGCCGGGCATTTCGTGGCGGTAGACGTCGGCGGTGCCGGCGCGAACGTCGGACTCGAACGGCGCGTACACCCGGCGCACGCCTTCCCAATAGTGCGAGATCTCCTGCATTGCCGCGCGATCGATGCCGGGATCGCGCTCGCCGCCTTCGAGCGCCGCGACGATCGCCCCGAGGTTGGGCTGCGAGGTCAGGCCGCTCATCGCGTCCATCGCGCCGTCGACGGCGTCGGCGCCGGCTTCCACCGCCGCCAGCACCGAGGCGGCCGAAGCGCCACTGGTGTCGTGCGTATGGAAGTGCACCGGCAACCCGGTCTCGTCGCGCAGCGCGCGCACCAGCTCGCGCGCTGCGCGCGGCCGGCACACGCCCGCCATGTCCTTGATGCCCAGCACGTGCACGCCAGCACCCTGCAGCTCGCGCGCGATGCCGAGGTAGTAGTCCAGCCCGTACTTGGGTCGCGCCGCATCGAACAGGTCGGCGGTGTAGCAGATCGCGCCTTCGCACAGCGCACCCGACTCCAGCACCGCATCGATCGCCACGCGCATGTTGCGAACCCAGTTCAGCGAATCGAACACGCGAAACAGGTCGATGCCGCCGGCGGCGGCACGGGCCACGAAATGGCGCACCACGTTGTCGGGGTAGTTGGTGTAGCCGACCGCGTTGCTGCCGCGCAGCAGCATCTGCAGCAGGATGTTTGGCACCGCAGCGCGCAGCCGGGACAGCCGTTCCCACGGATCCTCCTTCAGGAAGCGCAGCGCCACGTCGAAGGTCGCTCCGCCCCAGCACTCGAGCGAGAACAGCTGCGGCAGCAGCCGCGCGTAGTGGGGCGCGACGCGCAGCATGTCGATGCTGCGCATGCGCGTGGCGAACAACGACTGGTGTGCGTCGCGCATTGTCGTGTCGGTGAGCAGCACGCGCGGATGCTCGCGCATCCACTGCGCGAAGCGCTGCGCACCCAGCTCCTCCAGCCGCTGGCGCATACCCGCAGGCGGGGGCACCGACAGGTCGATGCGCGTGCGCCCTGCCCCTTGCACGGCCGCTTCCCGGCTCGCGTCGGCACGCCGGCCTGCCGGCAACACGAGGTGATGGTGCGACAGGTCCGGTCGCACGCGTCCTTTCATGTCGGGATGGCCGTTGACGGTCACCTCGCCGATGTAGCGCAGCAGCCGCGTGGCGCGGTCGCGCCGCCTGGCGAAGCGGAACAGCTCGGGCGTCGTGTCGATGAACCGCGTCGTGATCTGCCCCGACACGAAATCGGGATGGTTGATCACGTTCTCGACGAACTGCAGGTTGGTCGCCACGCCGCGGATGCGGAACTCGCGCAGTGCGCGGCTCATGCGCCGGATCGCCTCCTCGTCCTCGTGCGCCCACGCCGTCACCTTCACGAGCAGCGAGTCGTAGAAGGGCGTGATCACCGCGCCCGAGTACGCGGTTCCGCCGTCGAGGCGGATCCCGAACCCCGACGCGCTGCGGTAGGCCTGGATCCGCCCGTAGTCGGGCGTGAAGCCGTTCTCGGGATCCTCGGTCGTCACCCGGCACTGCAGGGCATGGCCGTTCAGGCGGATTTCCGCCTGCACCGGGACCGGGCAGTCGGGATCGCCGATCCGGGCTCCCTGCGAGACGGCGATCTGCGCCTTGACGATGTCGATGCCGGTGACCTCCTCGGTCACGGTGTGCTCGACCTGGATGCGCGGATTCACCTCGATGAACCAGAACTCCTGCGTGTCGGCGTCCATCAGGAATTCGACGGTGCCCGCATGCGAATACCCGAC
>CAZBTE010000020.1:0-15746 GCA_964494665.1 uncultured Limnobacter sp. | reverse complement strand
CCGACTTCGGCGGACGCCCGCGCATCGAGACGCAGATCGCCGAAGTATTTCCGTCGCTCTCCGAAGTGCGCGCGGCGCTGCGCGGCGGCCGGCGCTGGATGAAACCGCGCGGCACATGGGTGTCGAAGTGGTTCCTGCCGGCGCGCGCGTGGATCATGCCGCGCCCGGTGGGCGTGGTCGGCATCATCGTGCCTTGGAACTACCCGCTGTACCTCACGGTGGGGCCGCTGGCCGGCGCGCTTGCAGCAGGCAACCGGGCAATGATCAAGCTGTCCGAGTACACGCCACGGTTCTCGGCGCTGTTCCAGCGCCTGGTAGCGGAGCGTTTCGGCGTCGACGAGGTGGCCGTGGTGACCGGCGACGCGAGCGTCGCTGCGGCGTTCTCGGCGCTTGCCTTCGACCACCTGGTGTTCACGGGCTCGACCGATGTCGGGCGCAAGGTGATGACGGCGGCAAGCGCGAATCTCACCCCGGTCACGCTCGAACTCGGCGGCAAGTCACCGGCCGTGGTCGCGCCCGGCTATTCGCTCGAGCGGGCGGCAACGCGCATCATGGCCGGCAAGCTGCTGAACGCGGGCCAGACCTGCATCGCTCCGGATTACGTACTGGTCCCGCGTGACGGGCTCGACGCGTTCATCGACCACGCGCGGTCGCGGGCGCGCGCGATGCACCCGACCGGACTCGCCGATCGCGACTACTGCAGCATCGTCGATGCGCGCCAGTACGAGCGGCTGATCGGCTACCTCGACGACGCGACCGCCGGCGGCGTCCGGCAGGTCGAACTGTTCTCCGGGCCGGCCCGCGACGACGCGGCGCATCGGCTCGCGCCGGTGATCCTGGTCGACCCGCCGCATTCGCTGGTGGCGATGAAGCACGAGATCTTCGGCCCGATCCTGCCGGTGCTGCCGTACGACCGGCCCGAGGACGCGGTCGCGTTCGTCAACGCGATGGCGCATCCGCTCGCGCTGTACTGGTTCGACGACGACCGCGCACGCGCCGACTGGGCGCTGAAGCAGACGCACGTCGGCGGCGCCTGCATCAACGAGACGCTGCTGCACATCGCGCAGGAAGAGCTGCCGTTCGGCGGCGTCGGGCCGTCGGGCATGGGCCACTACCACGGCAAGTGGGGCTTCGACTCGATGAGCAAGCTCACGCCGGTGTTCCGGCAGTCGAGGCTGAACGGCCTCGGGCTGTTCATGCCGCCGTACCGGCCGATCACGCGCCGTCTGCTGGCGTTGATGAAGCGGCTGTAGCGGCGTTCGCCTCGGCCTGCAGGCGCCGGTACTTCTCCATCAACTGCTCGCGGCTCTCGCGCCACGCCGGGTCGAGCGGAATGCAGTCGACCGGACAGACCTGGCGGCATTGGGGCTCGGCAAAATGGCCGACGCATTCGGTGCAGCGAAGCGGATCGATGTGATAGATCTCCGGGCCCATCGAGATCGCCCCGTTGGGGCACTCGGCCTCGCAGACGTCACAGTTGATGCATTCGTCGGTGATGATCAGTGCCACGCTCAGGCTCCGAGTTGCACCAGCTTCCTGCGCAGCCATTCCTGCACTGTCGGCGCAACGAATTTCGACACGTCACCGCCCATCAACGCGATCTCGCGCACCAGCGTGCCGGAGATGAACTGGTACTGCTCGGTGGGCGTCATGAAGATGGTCTCGACATCGGGCATCAGGTGGCGGTTCATGCCGGCCATCTGGAACTCGTACTCGAAGTCGGTGACCGCGCGCAGGCCGCGCAGCACCACGTCGCCCTTCTGTTCCTGCACGAGCCTGACCAGCAGGCCCTTGAAGCCGACCACCTGGACGTTGGGAATGTGACCGAGCACCTCGCGCGCGATCGCCAGCCGTTCGTCGGGTGCGAAGATGGGATTCTTGCCGCGGCTGTCGGCCACGGCCACCACCACCGTGTCGAACAGCTTCGCGGCGCGGCGCACCAGGTCTTCGTGGCCGTGGGTGAGCGGGTCGAACGTGCCCGGGTAGATCGCCTTCGTCATGTTGCCGGTCCTCGCGGTTCATCCCGATGGATCAGATGATAATGAACGTTGCCCGCATGGTCGCGGCGCGCGATGCGCCAGCCGGGTGGCGGCTCGAATGCGGTGTCGGTCTCGACGTAGACAAGGGCTTCCGGCGCGAGCAGCGCCGGCAGCAACGGCAGCGCGCGCTCGACGAGGCCCTGGCCGAACGGCGGATCGAGCAGCACCAGGTCGAAACGCTCGCCGGCGCGCGCGAGGCGGGCGAGCACCTCGAACGCGTCGCCCGCGACGAGTTCGACCTGCGCCGCATGCAGCCGCTCGATCGCGGCGCGGATCGCGGCGAGCGCGACGCGGTCGCGCTCGACCATCACCACGCGGCGCGCGCCGCGCGAGGCCGCCTCCAGGCCCAGCGCGCCGGAACCCGCGAACGGGTCGACGCAGCTGCGGCCCTCGAGCGTCTGGCCGAGCCAGTTGAACAGCGTTTCGCGCACCCGATCGGGGGTGGGTCGCAGGCCGGGCACGTCGGGCACCGCGAGCGGCGTGCGCTTCCATGCGCCGCCGACGATGCGCACGCGCTGCGGCGCACCGGATGCGCTGCCGCGCGCACCGCGCGCGCGCGGCCGGGAAGCGTCGCTAGCGGGGCGTGCCGCCATCGCCGACGACTACCGTGGCCATGGCGTCCGGGTTCACGCGCCGCGCGAACGCATCGCGCACCTGCGCCAGCGTGACCGCCTCGACGCGCTCGGTCCAGCGATCGAGGTAGTCGAGCGGCAGCCGGTAGAAGCCGATCGTGGACAGGTTGTCGAGGATCTTGCGGTTCGAGTCGATGCGCAGCGCAAAGCCGCCCACCAGGTTCGACCTGGCGGCCTGCAGCTCGGCCTCGCTGGGTCCTTCGCGCACGAAGCGCGCCAGCGTCTGGCGCACCACGTCGAGCGCCACCGTGGTCTGCTCCTTCTGCGTCTGCAGGCCGATCGTGAACGGCCCGGGCTGCAGCATCGGCGAGAAGTACGAGTACACGCTGTACGCAAGGCCGCGCCGCTCGCGCACTTCGTCGTAGAGCCGCGAAACGAACCCACCGCCGCCCAGCACGTAGTTGCCCACCAGCAGCGGGAAGAAGTCGGGGTCGCCGCGCGCGATCGCCGGCTGTCCGATCAGGATGTGGCTCTGCGTGGCCGGGTGCTCGATGCGCCGCTCGGCCGCCTGTATCGGCATTGCCACCGGGGGCAGCGCGGGCGCCGCCTCGCCGGCCGGCAGGCCGGCGGTGAGCTGTTCGGCGATCGCCTGCGCACGCTCGCGGCTGATGGCCCCGATCATCGACACCACCGCCCGGTTCGCGCCGTAGTGGGCACGGTAGAACGCCTCCAGGTCGTCGCGGCCGATGGCCGCGATCGTCTCGACCGTGGCATGGGCGCCGTACGGGTGATCTCCGTAGAGCAGGCGGTCGAAGTTGCGCTGCGCGATCGTGGCGGGCCGGGTCTCGGATTCGCGGATCGACTGCATCACCCGCTCCTTCTCGCGCGCCAGGATCCCGGCCGGGAACGTCGGCTGCGCCACGACCCGGGCAAGCAGCGCGAGCGCCTCGCTCAACTCCGGCTCGCTCGCCAGCGTGCGCAGCGTCACGCTGGCACGATCGTCGCCGGCACCGCCGCCGCGCAGCGCGCCGACGCGTGCGAACCCTTCCGAGATGGCCGTCTCGTCCAGGCCGCCAGCCCCGCGCGCCAGCATCGCGTTGGTCACCGAGGCCAGTCCCTTGCGCGCGGGCGGGTCGAAGCGGCCGCCGGCATCGAAATCGAGGCTCACGTCGAGCATCGGGATCGTATCGGCGCGCACGAAGTAGACGCGCGTGCCGTTGGCGGTGGTCCAGTGTTCGATCGGCAGCGCGGCGTGCGCGGCCGACGCGAACAGCGTCGCGAACAGGAGCAAGGCAGTGAACACGCGCAGCGCGGGAGCGGCCGCGCCGCCCCGCGCCGAAGCCGCTGCGCCGCGCAGCATCCACCAATCGTTCGTCATACGCATGGCGCGGCTCCTAGTGGCGCGCGCCGGCCGGCGGCGCCGGCGCGCGTGCGGGGCCGTTGGCGAGCGGTTGCGGCAGCAGCGTGACGACGGTGAGCGCGTCGTCGCCGAAGTAGCGCTGCGCCACGGCCTGCACCTCGGCCGCGGTGACCGCCCGGATGCGCTCGAGGATGCGGTCGGCGTCGCGGTGCGAAAAGCCGGTGATCTCGAGGCTGCCGATCTCCATCGCCTGGCCCATCACCGAATCGCGCTTGTAGATCTGTCCCGCCACGTACTGCGCCTTGATGCGGCGCAGCTCGTCGTCGTGCACGCCGTCGCGCCCGATGCGCGCGATCTCCTCGCGCAACGACTTCTCGACCTCCTCGGTGCTGCGGCCGTCGGCAGGCGTGCCGTCGAGCACGAACAGCGCCGGGCCACGCGCCGTGAGCCCGTAGCCGGCCCCGACCTGGTTGGCGATGCGCTTGTCGCGCACCACGTTGCGCGTGAGCCTTCCGTTCTCGTCGGCGTCGAGCACCGCGGCGAGCAGCTCCAGCGCGTACGGCTCGCTATCGCGCTCCACGTCGGACAGGCGCGGCACCTTGAAGGCCATCGTCACGTACGGGTTCTCGGCCGGCGCCTTCACCCAGGCGCGTCGCAGCCCGCGCTGCTGCGGTTCCTGCTGCGGCTTGCGTTCGGGCAGCGCACGCGCCGGGATTCGGCCGTAGGTGCGTTCGGCCAGCCGGTACACCTCCTCGCCCGCGACGTCGCCTGCCACGACGAGGATCGCGTTCGACGGCGTGTACCAGTCGCGATACCAGGCCGCCGCATCGGCCATGCGCATCGACTGCAGGTCGCTCATCCAGCCGATGATCGGCACGCGATACGGCGATGCCGTCCACGCGGTGGCCATCAGCTGTTCGTAGACCAGCGCCTGCGCGCGATCCTCGGTGCGCAGGCGGCGTTCCTCCATGACGACCTTGATCTCCTTCTCGAACTCCTCGGTGGTGAGCACGAGGTTGGCCATGCGGTCGGCCTCCAGCCGCATCACTTCGGCCAGGTGGCTGCTGCCGATCTGCTGGAAGTAGCCGGTGTAATCGCGCGACGTGAACGCGTTCTCGCGCCCGCCCAGCGCGGCCACGCGCCGCGAGAACTCGCCCTGCGGCACCGTGTGCGTGCCCTTGAACATCATGTGCTCGAGCACGTGGGCAACACCGGTACGGCCGTTGACCTCGTCGATCGACCCGGCACGGTACAGCACCATGTGTACGACGGTAGGTGCACGGCGATCCTCGCGGACCAGCACCTTCATGCCGTTGGGCAGCGTGCGCTCGAAGACGTCGGCGGCACCAGCGGTTGCCCGGGGCGCCGTGGCGGCGGCCGGCGCTGCGACAGCGGCCCGTGGCCCGGGGCCGGCGCCGGCGCTCGCGCCGCCGAGCAACGGCTGCTGCTGTGCGCACGCGCCCAGCAGAACGGTGCAGGCGAGAAGGAGCTTGAACGGGAACCTCGCAGGATGCGGGACGGGCGATGGCTGGCGAGTCTGAGATGGCATTGGCGGTGCAGGTAGAATCCAGCCCGAGTGTAGCCATGTTCGGATTCCTGCGTCGAAAACCGCCCGTCGAGGGCGACGTCTCTGCTGCCGCGCCTGCCGCCGCGCCAGCCACTTCCACGAGCCTGTATCCGGCCGAGGTGCTGGCGCCGCCGGCCGGGTCAGCCCCTGTCGAGCCGCTTGCGGACGAAGCGCCGGCCGTTGCGCCGGAGGTGCCGATCACCGCGCCGGAAGCGCCGTCCGATGCGCCGGTGACCGCGACGGAAGTGCCGGCTGCTACACCGGTGACCGCGACGGAGGCCCCGGCCGCGTCGCCCGAGGCGGCCACCGCTGTCGCGGCCGAGTCATCGGTTGCCGTGCTGGCGCCGTTGCCCGAGCGCAGTTCGTGGATGAAGCGGCTGCGCCAGGGCATGTCGAAGACGCGCGGCAACCTGGCCGGCCTGTTCTCGCGCATGCGCGTCGACGATGAGCTGTTCGAGGAACTCGAGTCGGCACTGCTGACCAGCGATGCCGGCGTCGGCACTACCGAGTGGCTGATGACCGAGCTGCAGGAGCGCGTGCGCCGGCAGCGCCTCGGGGACGCCGAACAGGTACGGCAGGCGTTGCGCGGGCTGCTGGTCGAGCTGCTCGCCCCGCTCGAGGCGCCGATGGACATCGACCGGGCCGAACCGCTGGTGCTGATGATCGCCGGCGTCAACGGCGCCGGCAAGACGACCTCGATCGGCAAGCTCGCCCATCATCTGCAACGCGAGGGAAAGACGATCCTGCTGGCTGCCGGCGACACCTTCCGCGCGGCCGCGCGCGAGCAGCTCGCCGAATGGGGCGCTCGCAACGGCGTCGAGGTGATCGCGCAACAGGGCGGTGATCCCGCGGCGGTCGCGTTCGACGCGGTGAGCGCCGGCCAGGCGCGGCGCACCGGCGTCGTGATGATCGACACCGCGGGGCGCCTGCCCACGCAGCTGCACCTGATGGAGGAGCTGAAGAAGATCCGCCGCGTCGTCGCCAAGGCGATGGAGGGTGCGCCGCACGAGACACTGCTCGTGCTCGACGGCAACACCGGTCAGAACATGCTTGCGCAGGTGAAGGCGTTCGACGACGCGATCGCGCTCACGGGCCTGGTCGTCACCAAGCTCGACGGTACTGCGAAGGGCGGCGCGCTCGCTGCGCTCGCGTTCACGCGGCGCGAGCGGCCCATTCCGGTGTATTTCGTCGGTGTCGGCGAAGGGATCGAGGACCTGCAGGCGTTCTCCGCCGAGGAGTTCGCGAGCGCGCTGCTCGATTGAGCGGGCTGCAGCGACGGCGCTGCGCGTGCGAGCGTGCGCCGCTCGCGCTTCAGACGATCGCCATTTCCTGGAGCTGCGCGGCGATGCGCGCGTGATCCGGCAGGTTCATCGCAGGCGAAGCCGTGCCGCGCCGCTCGCCGACCACGGAGAGCAGGTCGATCTCGGGATGCCGCTCGACGAAGAAGAAGTCGTGCAGCGGATGGCCGACGCGCAACGAGCGGTCGTGCGCCTCGAATACGCCTAGCTGCAGCAAGCGGTGCGTGGCAGGGCCTCGTCCGTCCGGAGAGAAACGTGCACCGCCGGGCAGCGCATCGTGAAAGCCCAGCCATTCGTACTGGCGATCGACGGGCTCGCGCACCGAGATCAGCATCGTCTCGACCTGCGCCGCGAGGCAGTAGCGGTGAAACGCCTTCCAGAGCATCAACCGCACCAGCGTGCTGTTGCGTCCGGCTTTCACGGCGAGTCGCGATGCCTCGGCCAGGGGGATCGTCTTCAGCGTGGCCGGCAACTCGACGCGGTCTTCGGCCATCAGGCGACCGCGTTCGCTGGCAAGGATGCGCAGGCTGCCGAGCGGCTCGCCATCGATGCGCGATTCGGCCACGAGCAAGGTGGTGTTCGGGCGCAGGTCCCAGGTCTCCGGCGCCACCGGCGCGGCACCGGGTTGCGGTGTCGCGCACCACGCCGCGGCACGCGCGGCCAGAACCTTCTGCAGGTCCGCTTCGCTGGCGGCGACCCGAATGGCGACGGGAAGATGATGGAGGTGCAGGTCTCGGGCTGGCATGGCGGTATCCGTTGTCGTGTTCGACCGGCCGATCCTGCGCGCTGTTCTCACATCGGTCGCTTGGAGCAACCTTGCGCGCAATGCAGGCGGTACTGCGATGCTATGCCGCACCGCCCGCACGCTGCGGTCCACCGGTCGGACGCGTCCTGCCGTTCGGACGGTCCGTGCACGGCTGCCCTCAACTTCCGCGTTGTGCGTCGGGCTGCGCGGCCGGCTCGGCCGCGCGGAACGCGTCGAGCGACATGCACGCGTCGAACACGCGCATCACACGGGGATAGCGCTCGACTTTCGTATCGAAGCGCCGGGCGTTGAAGATCTGCGGCACCAGGCAGCAGTCGGCCATGCCGGGCACGTCGCCATGGCAGAAGCGTCCTGCGGGCCCGCGTTCGAGTTCGCGCTCGAACAGCACGAGCCCCTCGTCGCACCAATGGCGGTACCACTGTGCGATCGCCTCCTCGTCCAGCGCGAGCACCTTGCGCAGGTGCGCGAGCACGCGCAGATTGTTCAGCGGATGGATCTCGCTGGCGATCAGCATCGACAAGGAACGCACCCTGGCCCGATCCGCCGGGTCGGTCGGCAGAAGTGGCGGTTCGGGGTGCGTCTCCTCGAGGTACTCGATGATCGCCAACGACTGCGTCAGGCGCCGCTCACCGTCGATCAGGGCCGGAACGAGCCCTTGGGGGTTCACCGCCCGGTAAGCGGGGGCGGCCTGTTCGCCCGTCGGCAACCAGACGGCCTCCGGGGTCCACGCGAGCCCCTTGAGGTTCAACGCGATGCGTACGCGGAACGACGCGGAACTGCGGTAATAGGTATACAGACGAAGCATGGCTATCGGACTTCACGGGTGCGGCAAGAAATGCCTGCAGGGATGCCGGCCACGGGGGAATTCGGTGCGCGATGGCAACCGTGACATTAGCATGGTGGCTGGCGCATTGCGCGGCACACCGCGGCACACCGATTGCCACGTTCGCCGCGGAGGAAAGCACGAACCTCGATACTGACGATAACGTCAATCCAGGACTCTGCTGACCCTTTCACGCTCGTGGAAGAAGTATTGGCACTCGCGACCAATGAGTGCTAATCTATTCGTGAAACTGACCCATGAGTCATTAGAAAGGAAAGTTGATGGCGAAACGGAACTCGACTGCCCTCGTCCCCGCCCGCGCCGCCGGCGCCGTCATGGCGTTGCCGGCTGTCGGGAATCTGGATGCCTACATTTCCGCGGTGCATCGGCTGCCGATGTTGAGCGCCGAACAGGAAGTGGCCTTCGCGCGCCGGTTCCGCGACGAACAGGATCTCGACGCGGCACGCGAGCTGGTGATGTCGCACCTCAGGCTGGTGGTATCGGTCGCGCGCCAGTACCTCGGCTATGGCCTCCCCCACGCCGACCTCATCCAGGAAGGCAACATCGGCCTGATGAAGGCGGTCAAGCGCTTCGATCCGGAACGTGGCGTGCGGCTGGTGTCGTTCGCGCTGCACTGGATCAAGGCCGAGATCCACGAGTACATCCTGAAGAACTGGCGGATGGTCAAGGTCGCCACGACCAAGGCGCAGCGCAAGCTGTTCTTCAACCTGCGCTCGCACAAGAACGGCTCGCACACGCTGACGCCGGCCGAGGTCGACGCGATTGCGCGCCAACTGAACGTCCGGGAAAAGGACGTGGTCGAGATGGAAACCCGCCTGGGCGGGCAGGATCTCGCGCTCGACGGCCAGCTCGATGACGGAGAAGAAAGCTACGCGCCGGCAGCCTGGCTGGCGGCCCCGCGTTCGGAGCCCACTCAGGTGCTCGAGGCGCGTGAGTACGACCGCCTGCAGAGCGAAGGCATCGCCAGCGCGCTGGCGGGGCTGGACGCGCGCAGCCGGCGCATCGTCGAGGCACGCTGGCTCAGGGACGACACCGACGGCGGCACGATGACCCTGCACCAGCTCGCCGACGAGTTCGGGGTTTCGGCCGAGCGGATCCGCCAGATCGAAGCCAAGGCCCTGCAGAAGATGAAAGGATCACTCGCCGAATACGTCTAACCTTTGCGCTGTGGCTTCGCTGCAGCGTTCTATCCGTTCTTTCCTCCCCCTCTTTGCCGCCGACGGGTCCCCTGAGGCGGCTTTCTTTTTCCACCGGCATGAGCACAGTTCACGACTTCAGCGCGCTGACCCTCGACGGCAAGAACCAGGCGCTGTCACGCTACCGCGGCAAGGTGCTGCTGATCGTCAACACCGCCAGCCAGTGCGGGCTGACGCCGCAGTACGCCGGGCTGGAGGATCTCTACCGCCGCTATCGCGACCGCGGGTTGGAGATCCTCGGGTTCCCGTGCAACCAGTTCGGCGCACAGGAGCCCGGCAGCGAGGGCGAGATCGCCCGGTTCTGCGAGACGCAGTTCGGCGTGAGCTTTCCGATGTTCGGAAAGGTGGACGTCAACGGCAGCAACGCGCACCCGCTGTTCCAGTGGCTGCGCGACGAAGCGCCGGGGCTGCTCGGCTCGACGGCGATCAAGTGGAACTTCACCAAGTTCCTGGTCGATCGCGACGGGCGCGTGGTCGAGCGCTTCGCACCGACCACCTCACCGGCCGACCTCGCGCCGGCAATCGAGAAGCTGCTGCAGGCCCCGGGCAAGGACTGAAGAGGCGCGGGCGGGCAGCCCGCGCAGGCCGGCGGGCCGTCAGCCGCGTGGCGATGCGCCGTCGTCGGCCCACAACCCCGTGTAGTCGGCCGCGATCGCGTCCAGTATCGCGTCGCGCTCGCCGAGCACCGGCCACAGGTCGATTCGCACGCCCGGGTGGGTCGCGCACACGTGCGCCAGCAGCGCCGGCACGTCGTGCTTGAGGTGCCCGCCCTGCGCCCAGAAGACCGGTGCGACCGCGACGCGCAGCGCGCCACTCCCGACCACCGCGTCGACCGCCTCGGCCAGCGTCGGGCTCATGCGCTCGAGGAACGCAGGCACCACTTCGATGTGCGGCAGCAGCGTGCGCAGGCGCTGCGCCAGCGCGTCGACCGGCTCGCGCCACGCGGGATCGCGCGCGCCGTGGGCGAACAGGATCAGTGCAGCGCTCGCCCCTGCATCGGGGGCTGCCGGGTGCGCGGCGCTAGCCATTCAGGAGCCGGCGCAGGTCGCGGGCGATCGGCTCGGGGCCGGTGCCATGCTTGACGAACAGGCGCAGCTTGCCCGTGGCGTCGTACACGTAGCTGCCCGCGCTATGGTCGACCGTGTAGCTGTCGGGCGTCTGGCCGGGCACCTTCTGGTAGAAGACCTTGAAGGTCTTCGCGGTGCGCTCGGTCGCGGCCGCGTCGCCGTACAGTCCGAGGAATCGCTTGTCGAACGCCGGCACGTAGTGCGAAAGCAGCTCCTGCGTATCGCGTTCGGGGTCGACGGTGACGAACAGCACCTGCACGCGGTCGGCATCGGGGCCGAGCTGCTTCATCACCTCGGCCAGCTCCGTCATGGTGCTGGGGCACACATCGGGACACTGCGTGTAGCCGAAGAAGATCACCACGACCTTGCCGCGGAAGTCGGCCAGCGTGCGCGGCTTGCCGTCATGGCCGGTGAGCGCGAAGTCGCCGGCGAACTCTGCGCCGGTCACGTCGGTGTTGTGGAACGCAGGCTTGCTCTCGCAGGCTGCCAGCGCCAGGCCCATCCCGAGCAGCAGGGCGGCGAGTGCGGTGCGCACGGGACGGCTGCCCGAGACGTTCCGACGTACTGCATCAATCATGTACCAGACCCTTCGGGGCGTTCAGCCCAGGTAGTGATCGACCAGCAGCGCGCCGAACAGCGCCGCCAGGTAGAAGATGGAGTAACCGAAGGTCTTGCGCGCAAGCCCGTCGGAGTAGCGGCGCCACATGCGCCAGGTATAGGCGAGGAACACCGCGTCGAGCACGAGCGCGCTGCCCAGATAGAACAGCCCGCTCATGCCGATCAGGTACGGCAGCAGCGACGTGGCGGCAAGCAGCAGCGTGTACAGCAGGATGTTCAACCGCGTGAATTCGGGACCGTGCGTGACCGGCAGCATCGGCAGGCCGGACTTGCGGTAGTCCTCGATGCGGTACAGCGACAGCGACCAGAAGTGGGGCGGCGTCCACACGAAGATGATCAGGAACAGCACCAGCGCCTGCGCCGTCACGTCGTTGGCCACCGCCGCCCAGCCGAGCACCGGCGGCATCGCGCCCGAAGCCCCGCCGATCACGATGTTCTGCGGCGTGGCCGGCTTGAGCAGCACGGTGTAGATCAGCGCATAGCCGACGAAAGTGGCCAGCGTCAGCCACATCGTGAGCGGGTTGACGAACCAGTAGAGCAGCACCGCCCCCAGCACGCCGATCGCCCCGGCGAAAAGCGCGGCGTTGCCGATGCTCACTTCGCCGCGCGCCATCGGGCGCCCGCGCGTACGCGCCATGCGCGCGTCGATGCTGCGCTCGATCAGGCAGTTGAACGCGAAGCCGGCGCCGGCCAGCAGCGAAATGCCGGCCAGTCCGAACACCAGGATCGGCCACGGCACCAGTTCGTCGGCGGCCAGCAGCATGCCGATCAGCGCGCAGAACGCCGCCAGCATCACGATGCGCGGCTTGGTGAGCGCCAGATACTGGGCGGCGAGCGGGCGCGGGCTCGCGGGCCGTACGCCCGAGACGTCCATGCTCATACCTGCAGGCGCGCCTGACGCGCGCGGAACAACAGCGCTACGGTGAGTGCGAGCAGCAGCGCCGCCCCGCCGTTGTGCATCACTGCCACCGCGATCGGAAGGCTGAACCAGACGTTGGACAGGCCCAGCAGCCATTGCAGCACCAGCACCACCAGCAGCGCCGCACCGAGCGCCTGGACACCGTCGGTGCGCCAGGTGCGCCAGCCGAGCCAGCCGACGTAGATCGCGACCACCACCGCGCCGATCCGGTGCATCAGGTGGATCGCGGTCAGCGCCTGCATCGGCAGGTTCTCGCCGTCACCGGTCTTGCCGAGCTCGCGGAAGAAGTGAAACGCGTCGCGGAAGTTCATGTCGGGCCACCACTGGCCCTGGCAGGTGGGCAGGTCGGTGCACGCGAGCGCCGCGTAGTTGGTGCTGGTCCAGCCGCCGAGGAAGATCTGCGCCGACAGCAGCACCAGGCCCAGCACCGTCGGCGCGGCGAGCGCCGCGACCGGTTCGGCATCGACGTAGCGCGGCGGCCGTTCCTGCCTGAGCCACAACCACAGCAGCATCGAGAAGGTGAGCAGCCCGCCGATCAGGTGCCCGGTGACGATCGCCGGCTTGAGCAGCAACGTGACGGTCCACATTCCGAAGATGCCCTGCAGGATCACCACGCCGACCAGCGCGATCGGCAGTGCGGGCGACTGGCGCCACTCGTTGCGGCGGCGCCATGCGATCGCCGCGATCACGATGCACAGCAGGCCGAGCGCCTTGGCGAAGTAGCGGTGCACCATCTCGCGCCAGGCCTTGCCCATCGACACCGGTCCGTGCTCGCCGCCCTGCTCGGCAACCGCCTTGGCGATCTCGTCCTTGGCATGGAACGGCGAGAGCTGGCCGTAGCAGCCCGGCCAGTCGGGACAGCCCAGGCCGGCGTCGGTGAGCCGCACGTAGGCCCCCAGCATGATCAGGCCGAAGGTGAGCGCCACCGTGATGGCGATCAGGCGCCGATAGCCGGCCGACCCGACGGCGGGACGCTCGGCATACGACAGCGGGGAACGGTCGGGAATCGTCGCGCTCATCGTCAGCCCACCCTCGAGGCTCGCAGCAGCTTCGCGAGGTCCTTCTTCATGCGACTGGGATCGGCGTCTTTCGGAAAGCGCATCATCAGGTTTCCAAGGGGATCGATCAGGTAGATGTGGTCGGAAGGGCTTCCCCCCTCCGCGACCGGCAGTTTCGCCAGCGATTCCGGGTCGGCGCGCAGCAACACCAGGCCCTCGTGCTGCGCGAGCAGCGACGGATCGGGCGCGGCAGCATCCTCGACGAGCCACACGCGCTCGACGCGGTCACGATCCTTGCCGGTGGTGAGCCGCACCTGCCGCATCTCGTACAGGCGTTCCTGGCACGCGTCGTCGCAGGCGGCCGGCGCGACCGTGAGCATGACCCAGCGCCCGCGCAGCGCGCCGATGCCGCCCTGGCCGAGCGCGCTTGCCTCGCGCAGCGGCTCGATCAGCGTGCCGTAGTTGGTGCGCCCTTCGGGACGGATCACGTAGTACGTGAAGTACGAGGCAATGACGGGGGAGGCGCACACCAGCAGGATCGCCAGCATCTTCAGCCGGCCCGCGCGCCGCCTGGCCGCTTCGGCCGGTGTCTGCGCTGGCGCCGCCCCGGGCTGCGGCGCCGCGCCCCCCGCGTTCGTCGATTCCATCGTCACTGCTCGCCCTTCCTCTCGCCCCTGCGCGCCCCGAACACCACGAAACGGACCCACAAGCCCACCACCAGCACGGCCAGCGCGTACCACTGGAACGCATAGCCGAGATGCTTGTCAACACCGCTGCCCGGATCCGGCCAATCGCGCACCAGCCCGTCGTCGCGTTCGGCCCCGCCGACGCGTGCCGGTGCAGTCTGGCGCAGCAGCAGCGGCTGCATGCCCAGACCGGACCACTGCGCGAACGTGGCGAGGTCGGCGTTCTGCCACAACCGGTCCTGCGGTCCTGGCGGTACCGGGCTACCCAGTTCGAGCGTGCGCTCGAGGTCTCGCTCGGCCCAGCCTTCCACCTCCACGTCGCCGGACGGCACCGTCAACGCGGGCAGCCGCGCGCGGTCGTGGGGATCGCGCGCGACCCAGCCCCGCAACACCAGCACGTGGCGATCCGAACCCGTGATTCTAAGCGGAGACAGGACGTGGAACCCGGCAATCCCCTTGCGGGTGCGATTGTCCACGAAGACGGTCCAGCGCGGCACGAACTCGCCGTGCGCGACGACGCGCCGGCCGACCAGCGTTGCCGGATCGATGTCGCGGCCCGGCAACCGCGCCGGCCCGTCACGGTCGGCCGCTTCGCGTTGGGCGTGCAGCCCGCGCTTCTCGTCGGCGCGACGCATCTGCCAGTTGCCCAGCGACACCGTCACGATCGCCAGCACCACCGCGGCGAGCGTGGGCAGCGCTGCACGCGCGCTCATTCCTGGCAAGTCCTGCCGGGCGCGACGCGGCCGAATAGAATCGTTCGTGGATCACCGGAGCCGCACGTGAAGTGGATCGTCGCCATCGCCTTCGTCCTGATTATCGCCAGCATGGTCTCGGCGCTGGTGTTCCTCGTCCGCGACCGCGGCCGCACCCGCAACACGATGCGCGCGCTCGGGATGCGCGTCGGGTTCTCGATCGCACTGTTCGCGTTCATCCTGTTCGCCAACTGGATGGGCTGGATCCACAGCACCGGCGTGCCGCTGGTCCCCCGTTGAGCGGCCCTGGCGCGCGGTCCGGGGGCCGGCGGCGGGACGCATCCGGGGCGAAGGTTACGGGAATTGCAGCCGCCGCGATGGACAGCGCGCCGATGGCGGCGCCATCGGCGGGAACGGCCTCGAAGCGGCGCGGCGCGCCAGGCGCGGTTCGCCGCGAGCCCGGCCGCGCGTGAGCAGGCCGGCCGGCTGCGCGGCGGCTACAGCCAGTAGACGACGACGTACAGGCCCAGCCAGACCACGTCGACGAAGTGCCAGTACCACGCCGCCGCCTCGAAGGCGAAGTGCCGCTCGGGGGTGAAGTGCCCCTTGATGATGCGGAACAGCACCGCCGACAGCATGATCGCGCCGACCGTCACGTGAAAGCCGTGAAAGCCGGTGAGCATGAAGAACGTGGAGCCGAAGATGCCCGACGTGAGCTTCAGGTTCAGGTCGCGGTAGGCGTGCACGTACTCGTACGCCTGCAGCCCGAGGAAGGTCACGCCGAGCAGGATCGTGACGGCCATCCAGAACGTGAGCGGCCCGCGCCGGTTGTCCTTCAGCGCGTGGTGAGCAATGGTCAGCGTCACGCCCGAGGTGAGCAGCAGCGCGGTGTTGATGGTCGGGATCGGCCACGCGCCGATGGTCTGGAACTGCTCGACCACGCCGGCCGGGCCCGCGTGCGGCCAACTCGCCTGGAAGTCCGGCCACAGCAGCGCCTTGTGGTCGAGGTCGCCGAGCCAGGGCATCGTGATGGAACGCGCGTAGCACAACGCGCCGAAGAAGGCGGAGAAGAACGTCACCTCGGAGAAGATGACCCAGCTCATCGACCAGCGGAACGAGGTGTC
>CAZBTE010000019.1:0-15783 GCA_964494665.1 uncultured Limnobacter sp. | reverse complement strand
TCGAGTTCTATCGCGAGCGCTATGGCATCCAGCGCGCGGTGTTGCCGCGCGTGCTGACGCTGTCGCAGGTCGGCCACGTCTGCCGGCACACCGGTGCCGAGATCGAGGTGTTCGGATTCGGAAGCCTGTGCGTGATGGTCGAGGGGCGCTGTGCGCTGTCCTCGTACGCCACCGGCCAGTCGCCCAATACCGCTGGCGTGTGCTCGCCACCGTCGGCGGTGCGCTGGGAAGAGGGCAGCGACGGCGTGCGTGCCCGGCTCAACGACGTGCTGATCGACCGTTATGCACCGGACGAGCCGCGCGGCTATCCGACGCTGTGCAAGGGGCGCTTTCACGTCGAGGGCGTGCGCGACTACGCGCTGGAGGAGCCGACCAGCCTCAATACACTGGCGGTGCTGCCCCAGCTGATGGAGTTCGGCATCTCGGCGATCAAGATCGAGGGCCGGCAGCGCAGCCCGGCCTACGTCGAGCAGGTCACGCGCGTGTGGCGCGCCGCCATCGACCACTGCGCCGCCCAGCCGGCGCGCTTTGCGGTGCAGCCGCAATGGGTGGCCGCGCTCGGTCGCTGGTCCGAAGGCCAGCAGCACACGCTCGGCGCCTACAATCGCCCGTGGCGCTGAACGGAGACCGCATGCCCATGGATCCGCGCATCCGCCTCACCGTCGGGCCGGTGCTCTACTACTGGCCGCGCAAGACGCTGACCGACTTCTATGCGAGCGTGGCCGCTTCGCCCGCCGACACCGTCGTACTCGGCGAGGTGGTGTGCTCGCGCCGGCACGAAATGAAGCACGACGACTGGTTGTCGCTCGCACGCGAGCTGGCCGCCTGTGGCAAGGAGGTCGTGCTCGCGACGCAGGCGCTGCTCGAGTCCGAATCCGACCTGCGCGACATGCGTCGCATCGCCTCCCAGGACGAGTTCATGGTCGAGGCGGGCGATGCTTCGGCGCTGCGCGCGCTGGCCGGACGTCCGTTCGTGCTCGGCCCGCACATCAACGTCTACAACCGGCCGGCGCTCGAGGAGCATGCGGCGCTCGGCGCGATCCGCTGGGTGGCGCCGGTGGAGCTGAGCCTGGAGGCGATCGGCCTGGTCAACGCGCCCGACACGCCGGTTTCCGGCGGCCCGCGCGGCGACACGCCGATCGCCACCGAGGTGTTCGCCTTCGGGCGACTGCCGCTGGCGTTCTCGGCACGCTGCTTCACCGCGCGCCACTATCACCTGAACAAGGACGAATGCGGCTTTCGCTGCATCGAGCACCCCGACGGCCTGCTGCTGGCCACCGGCGAGAACGAGCCCTTCCTCACGCTGAACGGCATCCAGACGCAGTCGGCCGCGCAACACTGCCTGATCGGCGACGCGCCCGGGCTGCGCGCCGCCGGGGCCACTCGCGTGCGCCTGTCTCCGGTGGCGCAACGCTTCGGCGAGGTGCTCGCCTGGTTCGACCGCGTGTTCAACCAGGGCGACGATGCGGATGCGGCGCGCGCCGACCTGGCGGCGATGAGCCTGCCTGGCGGCCTCGTGGACGGTTTCGCGCACCGCCGCCCCGGACTCGAACGAAGCTGGAGCTGAAGGAGAACGACGTGTCCCTTTCCCGCCAGAGCGCCCTGCCCGTCCCCGCGCCGCTGCGCGACCTCGTCGCGCGCCTGCCGATCCGGCCGCCCTCGTTCGTGCTCGCGCTGCTGCTCGACCGCCTGCTGCGCCCGCAGCTGTCCGACGACGTCGCGCAGCAGCTCGCCGATCGCGTGGTCGAGATCGAAGTGCGCGACCTCGGCATACGTTGCCGGCTGATGCTCACCGCCTCCGGGTTTCGCGCCGTACCCGACGGCGGGCCGGTGACGCTGCGGGTGGCCGCCGACGCCCCGAGCTACCTGCGGCTGCTGCGTGGCGAGGAGGACGCCGACCGGCTGTTCTTCGAGCGCGCGCTGGTGATGGAAGGCGACACCGAGTACGGCCTGATCCTGAAGAACACGCTGGACGCGCTCGAACCCCTGCTGCGCTGGCCGCTGCGGGCAAGCCAACCCCCGTCATGACGGGCGGCTTCATCCTCACGCTGTCGTGCCCGGATCGCCCGGGCATCGTCCACGCGGTTTCGGGCTTCCTGCTCGCGCACGGCGGCAACATCCTCGAAGCGGCGCAGTACGACGATCGCGACACCGGCCTGTTCTTCATGAGGGTGCACTTCGAATCGGCCGCCGCCGATGCCTCGACCGACGAGCTGCAACGCGCGTTCGCGCCGGTCGGCGAGCCGTTCGGGATGCGCTGGCGCTTCTTCCAGGCAGCGCGCCCGGCGCCGACGCTGATTCTCGTCTCGAAGCTGGGCCACTGCCTGAACGACCTGCTGTTCCGGCATCGCTCGGGGCTGCTGCCGATCGACATCCGGGCCGTGGTGTCGAACCACCGTGACTTCTACCAGCTGGCCGCCTCGTACGACATTCCCTTCCACCACCTGCCCGTCAGCCCGTCCACCCGGGACGCCGCCGAAGCGCGCCTGATGGAGATCGTGCACGCCGAAGGCGTCGAACTGGTGGTACTGGCGCGCTACATGCAGGTGCTCTCGGCCGGGTTGTGCGGCCAGCTCGAAGGCCGCGCGATCAACATCCACCATTCGTTCCTGCCCAGCTTCAAGGGGGCGAGCCCCTACCGCCAGGCGCACGAACGCGGCGTGAAGCTGATCGGCGCCACGGCCCACTACGTGACCACCGATCTCGACGAAGGCCCGATCATCGAGCAGGACGTCGAGCGGGTCGATCATTCGATGGACGCCGCCACGCTGACCGGCATCGGCCGCGACGTCGAGAACGTGGTGCTCGCGCGCGCGGTGAAATGGCACGCGGAGCACCGCATCCTGCTCAACGGCAGCAAGACGGTGGTCTTTCGTTAGCAGCCTGTCGGCGCCCGGCGGCTTGCCAACGGAGGGACGCGCGGGCCCCGTCCAACGGCCGCCACTCAGGCCTTCGCCAGCACCTCGCGCAGCTTGCCGGCGATCTCGTCGATGTGCTTCTTCTCGGCGATGAATGGCGGCGCCACGAGCAGCGCGTCGCCGGTGTTCTTCAGGTGCAGGCCGGCGTCGTACAGGCGCTTCTGTATCTCGTGGCCGCGCGCGCCCGGCACCTCGTCGAGCGCGACGTCGACCGCAGCCAGCATGCCGATCGAGCGAATGTCGGTGACGATCGGCAGGTCGCGCAACGCGTGCACCGCGTCGGCGAAATACGGGCTCATCTCGCGCGCCCGATCGATCAGGCGCTCCCTGGCGAAGATGTCCATCATCGCCAGGCCGGCTGCGCAGGCCGCCGGGTGCGCGGAATAGGTGTACCCGTGGAAGAACTCGACGCCGCGCTGCGGCCCGGCGTCGGTGATCGTGTCGTAGATCGACTGCTTCGCGGCCACCGCGCCCATCGGTTGGGAGCCATTGGTGAGCGCCTTGGCCATCGTCATGAGGTCGGGCGTGACGCCGAACGCCTGTGCACCGAAGTTCGCGCCCATGCGACCCCAGCCGGTGATCACCTCGTCGAACACCAGCAGGATGCCGTGCGCGTCGCAGATCGCGCGCAGCCGCTCCAGGTAGCCCTTGGGCGGCGGCAGGCAGCCGCACGAACCGGCGGTCGGTTCGACGAACACGGCGGCGATGTTCTCGCCGCCATAGGTGGCGACGAAGCGCGCCAGGTCTTCCGCGAGCTCGGCACCCTTGTCGGGCTGGCCCCGGACGAAGCGGTTCTCGGGCAGCGCGGTGTGGCGCAGGTGGTAGACGCCGGGTAGCCCGACGCCGAAGGCGCGGCGGTTGTTGACCAGTCCCGAAAGGGCCACGCCACCCATGTTGACGCCATGGTAGGCGCGCTCGCGCGAGATGAAGATCTGGCGCTGGGGCTCGCCGCGCACGCGGTGGTACATCAGCGCGATCTTCATCGCGGTGTCGACCGATTCGGAACCCGAGTTGGTGAAGAACACCCGGTTGATCCCCTCGGGGGTGTAGCCGCTGATGCGCTCGGCCAGCTCGAACGCTTTCGAGTGCCCGCGCAGGAACGGCGGCGCGTAGTCGAGCGTCTGCAGCTGCTCGTGAACCGCGCTGGCGATCTCTGGCCGGCAGTGGCCTGCCGCCACGCAGAACAACCCGGCCGATGCATCGATGACCGCGACGTTGTCCGGCGTGTAGAAGTACATGCCTTCGGCACGCGCGAACATGCGCGGCTCGTGCTTGAACTCCTTGTTCGGCGAGAACGGCATCCAGAACGGCTGCAGCTGAACATCGAGTTGCGGGTCGGCGTGTCCCATCGAAGGCTCCTCGTAATGAACGCCCCGGGGTCCGCCCGGGCAATGGACCAGAGTATCCGAAAGGCGGCTGCGGCGCACGAGACGCGGGAATGTGACCGCGCCGGCACCTGCAGGCTCGCCTCATCCTCGTCTGGCGTGATTCAGCCTGCTTCCTCCAGCACGAACGCAGCCGCACGCTCGGCGATCATCACCACCGGAACGTTGGTGTTGCCCGAGACCAGCGTGGGCATGATCGAGCAGTCGACCACCCGCAACGCGTCGACGCCGCGCACGCGCAGGTGCTGGTCGACCACGGCCGCGTCGTCCACCCCCATCCGGCACGTGCCGCTGGGATGGAAGATGGTGCCGGCGGTATCACGAACGAATTCGAGCAGGTCGGCGTCGCTGCCGGCCTTTGCGCCCGGTGCGTACTCGTCGGTCACGAACGGCGACAGCGCGCGGGTCGACGCCAGCCGGCGCGCCAGCTTGACGCCATCGACGACCGTGCGGCGATCGACCTCGGTCGACAGGTAGTGCGGCTGCATCGACGGCGGCTGCATGGGGTCGGCCGAACGGATGCGCACGTGACCGCGCGATTCCGGGCGCAGCTGGCACACCGACATCGTGAATCCCGAGTGCGCGTGTACCGGCGAGCCGGCCATGTCCGAGGACAGCGTCGCGACGTGGAACTGCACGTCGGGACGGGTGATCTCGGGGCGCGTGCGCGCGAAGATTCCGCCCTGGTTGATGCCGATCGCCATCGGGCCACCGCGCATCAGCACGTATTCCATGCCGATGCGCAACTGGCCCCACCACGAGGCGAGCTGGTCGTTGGTCGTGATCGGCTGGCTGCAGCGGAACATCACGCGCGCCTGCAAATGGTCCTGGAGATTCTCGCCGACGCCGGGCGAATCGTGCACCACCGGAATGCCGAGCGACTGCAGCAGCGCCCCCGGCCCCACGCCCGAGACCTGCAGCAGCTGCGGCGACTGCAACGCACCGGCGCACAGGATCACCTCACGCCGTGCGCGGACGCGCACCGGCGCACCTGCCTCGACGGTCCACCCCGAGGCCTTCGCGGTGCCCGCACCGCGCAGGTCGGCGCGTGCGCCGGGCCGGTATTCGATGCCGGTCGCGCGCCGTCCTTCGAAGAGGATGCGGGTTGCCTGCGCGGCGGTGACCACGCGCAGGTTGGCGCGCCGCCGCGCCGGACGCAGATAGGCGACCGCGGTACTGCAGCGAAAGCCGTTGCGGGTGCTGAGTTGGTAGTAGCCCGCCCCTTCCTGGCGTGCACCGTTGAAGTCGGGATTGCGCGGAATCCCGATCTCCTCGCAGGCGTCGATCACGGCGTCGATCAGCGGATGACGCACGCGAATGTGCGACGACCACAGCGGGCCGCCGGTACCGCGCCATTCGTTCGCGCCGAGCGTGTTGTGCTCGAGCCGGCGGAACCACGGCAGCACCTCCCGGTACGACCATTGCGTGTTGCCCTGTGCCGCCCAGTCGTCGTAGTCCTCGGCCTGCCCGCGCACGAAGATCAGGCCGTTGATCGCGCTCGATCCGCCCAGCGTCTTGCCGCGCGGCCAGTAGACCTGTCGCTGGTTCATTCCCGGATCCGGATCGGTGCGGAACATCCAGTTCAACGCGGGATTGAACATCGTCTTCGCGTAGCCGATCGGCACGTGGATCCACGGGTAGCGGTCGGCCGGGCCCGCCTCGAGCAGCAGCACGCTGTGGCGTCCGCCTTCGCTCAGGCGCGCCGCCATCACGCAGCCCGCCGAACCGGCCCCCACCACGATGTAGTCGTACTCGTCCATCGATTCCACCGCCCCGCGCGGCGCCGCCACCCATCGCGCCGGCGACATGCCGGCACCTTTCATTGAATCGGATCCCGGTCGAGGATTCAATCCAGCGGAATACAGAAAGCGATTTTCCGGAACGCACGGCATCGAACGCGCGTTGTCGGTGGCCGGGTCGGATGATAGGTTTTGCGCATCGTCGACGTGCCCGCGCATTCGCGCAGACCGGACGAGCGGACCGGCCCGACGTCCTGGGCCGGCTCACGACAAGCGGCTTTACGGAGGAGAAAATGAGAACCTGGTTCCGAAGATTCGCCGGCATCGTGCTGGCCGCGGCGGGTCTGGCCATGGCCGGCACCGCGTCCGCGCAGCAGAAGATCCGCATCCAGACCGCCGTTCCGACGGCCAGCATCTACTTCGAGCTGATGAAGCGCTATGCCGACCGGGTCGACCGGATGACCGCCGGCAAGCTCAAGATCGACATCCTGCCCGACGGCGCCGTCGTACCGGCGTTCGAGATCCTCGACGCGGTCGACAAGGGCATCGTCGAGGGCGGCTTCGCATGGACGCACTACTGGTCGGGCAAGCATCCGGCCGCCGGCCTGTTCTCCAATCCGATGGCCGGCGCCGGCTCCGGCATGGACCAGGTCTCGCACATGGCGTGGCTCGCCGAGGGCGGGGGCCAGGCGCTGTACGAGAAGCTCTTCAACGACATCCTGAAGGTCAAGGTCGTCGGCATGATGCTGCAGCCGATGGGGCCGGACCCGCTCGGCTGGTTCAAGCAGCCGATTGCCAGCGTCGAGGACTTCAAGAAGATGAAGTACCGCTCGCCGCCGGGAGTCACCGGTGAGATCTTCAAGGAGATGGGCGTGGCGGCCGTGGCGATGCCCGGCGGCGAGATCGTCCCGGCAGCACAGCGCGGCGTGATCGACGCTGCCGAGTGGATCGGCCCGGCCGACGACGTGAACCTCGGACTGCACCGGGTCTGGAAGCACTACTACCTCCAGGGGCTGCACCAGGCGACCGACGTCGGCGAAGTGATCTTCAACAAGGGCTGGTTCGACAAGCAACCGGCCGAGATCAAGGAGATCCTGCGCACCGCCGCGATGGCCACGATCGCCGACACCTACGTGTTCAACGTGTCGCGCAACGCCAAGGCGCTGGAGAAGCTCAAGTCCGAGTCGCAGGTGGTGGTACACGACACGCCGGCCGACTTCTTCCCCGCGTTCGTCAAGGCCACCAACACGGTGCTCGACCGCCACGCGGCCAAGGACCCCTTCTTCAGGGAAGTGCTCGAGTCGCAGCGCGCGTTCGGCCGCACCGTGGTGCCGTACTGGACCAAGATCAACGCGCTCTACACGAACATGGGCAACGCGGCGCTGCAAGACAAGAAATGACCGACTCGCCCGTCGGCGCGGGGCGGCTCGTCCGCCTCGTCGCCGCCCTGGACGCCGTCGCGCTGTGGTCCGGGCGCGCGGTGTCCTGGTTGCTGATCCCCATGGTCGCCAGCCTCGTCTACGAGGTCGGCGCGCGCTACCTGTTCAACGCGCCCACGGTGTGGGCGTACGACATGACCTACATGTTGTACGGCAGCTTCTTCATGATCGGCTCGGCCTACACGCTGATGCGCAAGGGCCACATCCGCACCGACATGTTCTACGAGAAATGGTCGGTGCGCACGCAGGGCACCGTCGACGCAGCCTGCTACCTGTTGCTGTTCTTCCCGGCCATGATCGCCTTCGTGGTGGTCGGGTGGGATTTCTTCTGGGCGTCCTGGGTGCGCCAGGAGCGCATGGTGACCAGCCCCTGGATGCCGATCGTGTGGCCGTTCAAGCTGTCCATCCCGCTGGCCACCGCGCTGATGCTGCTGCAGGGCGTCTCCGAGTTCATCAAGAGCTGCATCGCCGCACGCCGGGGGGTGTGGATTTGAGCCCCGAGATCATCGGGCTGCTCGCCCTGGCGATCCTGTTCGTCGCGATCTTCATCGGTTTTCCGATCGCCTTCACGCTGGTGGCCATCGCGCTGGGCGTCGGCCAGTTCGCGCTCGGCGACGTCGCGATCCACCTGATGACGCTGCAGGTGTTCTCGGTGATGCGCGACCCGACGCTGGCGTCGGTGCCGTTCTTCCTGTTCATGGGCTACCTGCTCGAGGAGTCGGGGCTGATCCAGCGGCTGTTTCGCGGCGTGCAGCTGCTGCTGGCCGGCGTCAACGGCTCGCTGTACCTGGCGGTGATTCTCACCGCGACGATCTTTGCGGCCGCCACCGGCATCGTCGGTTCCTCGGTCACGCTGCTCGGCGTGATGGCCGCCCCGGCGATGATGAAGAGCGGCTACGACGTTCGCATGAGCGCGGGAGCGATCACCGCCGGCGGCACGCTCGGCATCCTGATTCCGCCGTCCGTGATGCTGATCGTGATGGGGCCGGTAGTCGGCGTGCCGGCCACCGACCTGTTCGCGGCAGCAGTGTTCCCCGGCCTGCTGCTGTCCGGGCTGTTCGCCGCGTACACGCTGGCGCGCAGCTACTGGAACCCCAAGCTCGGACCGGCGCTGCCGAAGTCCGAGCGCAAACCCATGCCCGAGGTGCTACGCGAACTCGTGATCGGTGCGGTGCCGGTGACCATCGTGATCCTGGCCACGCTCGGCGTGATCCTCGCAGGCATCGCCACACCGACCGACGCCGGGGCGATGGGCGCGTTCGCGACGCTGCTGCTCACGCTCGCCTACCGGCGCATGACGTGGCCGGGCTTTCGGCGCGCGATGATGTCGACCGTCGAGGTCTCGTGCATGATCCTGCTGCTGGTGGCCGCGTCGAACTACTTCGGCTCGGTCTTCTCGCGCCTGGGCAGCGCCGACTACCTCGCGAACATGCTGCTCGCGCTCGAGTTCTCGCCGACGGTGATGCTGCTGCTGATGCTGGCGATGATCTTCGTCCTCGGGTGGCCGCTCGAGTGGGTGCCGATCGTGCTCGTGGTGGTGCCGATCTTCCTTCCGATCGTCAACAAGCTGGGCATCGACCTGGTGTGGTTCTGCACGCTGGTCGCAGTGTGCCTGCAGACCGCCTGGATGTCGCCGCCGGTGGCGCTGTCCGCGTACTTCCTCAAGGGCGTCGTGCCGCAATGGGACCTGAAGGACATCTACCTCGGCATGATGCAGTTCATGGTGCTGCAGATCATCGGCCTGCTGCTGATTCTGTGGTTCCCGGCGATCGCGTTGTGGCTGCCCAGCGTACTGTTCAGGTAACGCCGGCCCGGGCCGAGCCTGCGTCCGAGGCCGCCTCGGTCGCCGCGCGCACGCTCGCGCTGCTGGATGAACTGGCGCGCCATCCCGGCGGCCTGAGCCTGCACGCGATGACCGCGCAGCTGGGCTGGCCCAAGCCGTCGGTGCACCGCCTGTGCGGCCAGCTGGAACAGGCGGGCTGGATCGTGCGCGCCGGCAGCGAGCGTCACCTGGCGCTCGGTCCCGCGGCGCTGAAGTTCGCGTTGTCCGCGTTGCGCCAGGACGCCGCCAACACCGAACGGCACGCCATCCTCAGTGCACTGGTCGGCAAGGTCGGCGAAACCTGCAACCTGACCGTGCTCGCCGGCGCCGAAGTGCTCTATCTCGACCGCGTCGAGTCCGCCTGGCCGCTGCGCCTGCACCTCGAACCGGGCTCGCGCGTTCCCCTGCACTGCACCGCCAGCGGCAAGTTGTTCCTTGCGCACATGCCGCCGGAACAGCGCGCCCGCGTGCTGGCGGCCCACCCGCTCGACGCAGCGACGCCGAACTCACTCACCGACCCGGCGGCGCTCGAAAAGGAAGCGCGCGTGATCCTGCGCCGCGGCTACAGCCTCGACCGCGAGGAATTCCTGGTTGGCCTGATCGCGATCGCCGTGCCGGTGCCGGGCCGCGACGGGCAGCCGGTGGCCGCGCTGGCCGTGCATGGACCGATCGGCCGCCTGTCGCTGAAGCGCGCCGTCGGACTGCTGCCGATCCTGCGCCAGGCAGCGGACGCGCTGGCTGTCGTTCTTCCGGCATGATCGCGGAATCGCCCGATCCGGAAGCCGCGTCATGAGCTCGCTCTTCGATCCCCTGCGCCAACGCGCGCGTGCGCTGAAGCCGACCCGCACCGCGGTGGTCTACCCGATGTCGGCGTCGGCACTGGGCGCGACGTTCGAATCAGCCGATGCCGGCTACATCGATCCGGTGCTGGTCGGTCCGCGCGCGGCAATGGCCGCGCTGATGCAGCGGCATCACCTTCAGGTCGACCGCTTCGAGATCGTCGACACGCCCGACGACGCGCGGCAGGCCGCGCACCAGGCCGCCCTGCTCGCGCGCGACCGCGCGGTGCACGCGCTGATGAAGGGCAGCCTGCACACCGACGAGTACATGGCGGCGATCGTGGCGCGCGAGGCCGGCCTGCGCACGCGCCGGCGCATCAGCCACGTGTTCGTGCTCGGCTTCGCCGCCTATCCCAAGCTGCTCGCCCTCACCGACGCTGCGGTCAACATCGCACCGGGCCTCGCCGACAAGGCCGACATCACGCAGAACGCGATCGACCTGTGCCGCGCGCTCGGCGTGGCGACGCCCAAAGTGGCGGTGCTGGCCGCAACCGAAGCGGTGAATCCGGCAATGCCGGTCACGATCGAAGCCGCCGCGCTGTCGAAGATGGCCGAGCGCGGCCAGATCCGGCACGGCATCGTCGACGGGCCGCTCGCGTTCGACATCGCGATTTCGGCGCAGGCTGCCGCCGAGAAAGGGGTGGTCTCGTCGGTGGCCGGCGATCCCGACGTGCTGCTCGCGCCGGACATCGAAACCGGCAACACGCTGTACAAGCAGGCGGCTTACCTTGCTGGCGCCGAGCTCGGCGGCCTGGTGATCGGCGCCGCCGTGCCGGTGCTGCTGACCAGCCGCGCCGACAGCGTGCACACGCGCATCAACAGCTGCGTCCTGGCCAACCTGTACGCACACTGGCTGGCCGGGGGGGCCTGAGACGCCCGTCCCGACGCGCGCCCGAAGCGGCACGCGCGGCGCCGGTCGTCCGGCAAGTCAGCGATCGCGCACCAGCGCGACCGTATGCAGCGCGATCACCTTCTCTTCGTCGGTGGGAACCATCCAGATCCCGATCGACGAGTCGGCCGCATGCAGGCGCGGCCCGTTGGTCGCATTCGCCTGCGGGTCGATGCGCGCGCCCATCCACCCCAGCAGGTCGCAGATCGCGCTGCGCACGGCTGCGCTGTGCTCGCCGATGCCGGCCGTGAACACGATGGCGTCGCAGCCGCCGAGGGCGACCGCGCTCGCTGCGATCTCCTGCGCCGCGCGCTGGCAAAACACCTCGATCGCAAAGCGTGCGCGCGGATCGTCGCTCGCCTCGAGAACGCGCATGTCGCCCGAGATCTCCGACAGTCCGCGCAGGCCCGACTCGTGGTAAAGGCCACGGCCGAACGTCGCCAGGTCGAGTCCGAGCTGCTCCAGCGCGTACAGCGCCACGCCCACGTCGACGGCGCCGGGCCTCGTGCTCATGACGAGGCCGTCCAGCGTCGACAATCCCATCGACGTGCGCACCGAGCGGCGCTCGCGCATGCCGCACACGCTGGCGCCGCTGCCCAGGTGTGCAACCACGATGCGCGCATCGGCGCCGGCACCGAGCAGCGCAGGCAGTTGCTGCGCGATCGATTCGTACGACAGACCGTGAAAGCCGTAGCGCCGCATGCCGCGGTCGCGCCACGACACCGGCAGCGCCATCGTCGTGTGCAGCGTCGGCTGCGAGGCGTGAAACGCGGTATCGAAGCAGGCCACCTGCGGCACGCCGGGCACCACGTCGGCCATCGCGCGAATGCCGGCCAGGCAGTGCGACTGATGCAGTGGCGCGAGCGGCACCAGCGTCTCCATCAGCGCGAGCGACGCCGCGTCGACCCGATGCGGCACGATCAGCGCCTCGCCGCCATGCACCACGCGGTGGCCGACCGCCCCGATCCGGTCGATCAGCCCTTCGGCCTGCAGGTGCCCGAGCACCTCCCGCAGCGCGGTGCGCTGATCGGCCGGTGCCGGAAACGACAACTCGCCACGGTGCAGGCCGTCGGCGCGCCATACCATCACGGGCGAATCAGGCAGGCCGTGAACCTGTCCGCGCAGCAGCTCCTCGGGTTCGCCGCTCGCTGCGCCATCGCGTGCGCTGCGATAGACCGCGAACTTGAAGCTCGACGATCCGCTGTTGAGGACCAGGATCGTCATGGGGCTACCAGTCGAGCGTCTGCGCCATCGCGTCGGCAGCCGACTGCATGGCGGGAAGGAACTGCATCGCCTCGTCGAGCCTGAGCCGGGGAACCGGCGCGTGCATCGCCAACGCCGCCACCACGCGTCCGTCGCCGTCGTGCACCGGCACCGCAAGGCAGCAGATGCCGGCCAGGTACTCCTCGTCGTCGGTCGCGTAGCCTTGCCGGCGGACACGCTCGAACTCGGCCGCCAGTGCGCGCGGGTCGGTCAGCGTGTTGCGAGTGTGGCGCACCAGCGGACTCTGCCGGATGAAGCGCTCGCGCGAGCGCCTGGGCATGTGGCTCAGGAACAGCTTGCCGCTGGCCGATGCATGCAGCGGCACGCTCGAGCCGGCACCGAGCGCGATGCGCAGCGGCCAGGCGGTTTCGACGCGGTCGAGGTACATCACCGCGTTTCCGTTCGGGATGGTGAGGTTGCAGGTCTCGCCGGTGTGCTCGACGAGCTCCTCGAGGATCGCGTGACGCGGCGCGCGCGTCGGCGAATTGAGCAACACCTCGCCGGCCAGCGTGCTCAGCCGCCGCCCGCAGTGGTAGCGCTTGCTGCCCGGCTCGCGCCCCACCAGCCCGGCCGCCTCCAGCGTGGCGAGGATGCGAAACACCGTGGGCTTGGGCAGCTCGACCGCCTTGCAGATCTCGGCCAGCTGCGGGGGCACCTGACAGGCCGCGATCGCCTCCATCACGCGCATTGCGCGCAGGATCGCGGAGCCCGCCGGCGCGACGTCGTCGGTCGTTCGGGCATCGATAACGGGAATCGGGTCATTGTCCATGATCCCGATTATGCAGAAAACGGAAACTTGTGTTTCGAACGAGCGCCAATCCGGCGCCCCGCCGCGGCAATCAGTACGCTTGCGAAAAGCCGGAAACCGCACCCGTCGACGATTTGCGGCGCGAGCCCGGGAAGCCCGGGCCCGGGATGCGGCGCCTACGGCATGCGCGTCAGGATCGGAGCGCTGCACTTGCGCAGGCAGCCCGCGGTCACGCTGCCGAGCAGCACGGTCTCGAGCGGCCGGCGGGCATGCGTGACCATCGCCAGCACGACGTCGTTGCGCTCGTCCAGGAACTGCGCGATCGCTTCGGAGGGCTCGCCGTGCAGCACTTCCCAGGTGGTGCGTACACCGTAACGCGCGGCGTAGTCATCGGCACGCGAGCGCACGTACGACGACTCCATCACGTCGCCGGGCGGGATGTCGGACGCGGCCTGCGCCTGCGGGTCGATCACCGAGACGACGGTGAGGTCGACGCCGAGCCACAGTGCCATCTCTGCGGCCTGCGACGCCATCGCCTCGGACACCTGGGTGCCATCCAGCGGCAGCACCACGGAGTTGATCCTGACCGGCTGGCGGCGCCGCTCGGGCGAGGTACCGCGGGGCCGGTAGACCAGCACCGCATTGCCGCCGGTACGGATCACGCGCAGCGCGACGCTGCCCAGCACTGCTTCCATCAATCCACTGTGGCCGTGCGAGGACATCGCCACCAGCGTGCCTGGAACCTTGCGCGCCTCGTTGAGGATCGTATCGGCGATGTCGCCGCGCGCCGACACCGCGCGCCCTTCGGCCGACAGTTCGCGGGCGAGTTCCTCGACGTAGCGTGTCGCGCCGGGCAGCTCGGCGTCACCCTGCACGACACGCAGCAACGTGAGCGGAGCATTCGCGGCGCGAGCGATGCCGGCGGCATGCCCGAGTATCTCTTCGGAGAAGGGCGAGCCGTCGACTGGCACCAGGATTCGATCGTACATTTCGGCAAGCCTCCACGGCCGGTGATGTGGCAACGCAGCAAGCATACGTCATGTCCGCCCCGAACGGGCAGCCCGTTTGCCGGGCGGACAACCGATCCTGTACCGAAGGGCGCGACCGATGACACGAGGCACCACGGGACGGCAGACGCGCGCAGCGCTACCGTTCCTCGTGGCAGGGCTGCTGGCCGCAGGCCCGGCGATCGGCCAGCGGGCGCAGCAGCCGCCGGCTGGCAACACGCTCGAGACGGTCACCGTCACGGCCACGCGCATCGAGCAACGCAGCTTCGATGCTGCGGCAGCCATCGACATCGTCGGCGCCGACGCGATCGGCGCGGCCGCACGCAGGGTGAACCTGTCGGAAGCGGTCGGCCGCGTGCCCGGCGTGAACGTGCAGGATCGCCAGAACTTCGCGCAGGACCTTCAGGTCTCCTCGCGCGGCTTCGGCTCGCGGGCCGCTTTCGGCGTACGCGGCGTGCGCCTGGTGCAGGACGGCATCCCGTTCACGATGCCCGACGGACAGGGCCAGACCGGCCTGTTCGACCTCGACGCGGCCGCACGCATCGAGGTGCTGCGCGGCCCGTTCGCCGCACTGTACGGCAACTCGTCGGGCGGGCTGATCACGGTGTTCACCGAGGACCCGCCCCAGCGGCCGACATGGCGAGGGACGGCCAATGCCGGCAGCCATGGCGGCCGCAAGCTCGGCGCCGGCTATGGCGACACCCTCGGCTCGCTCGGACTGCGCGCCAACGCATCGCGCTTCGAGACCGACGGCTACCGTGATCACAGCCGCGCGCGCCGCGACCTGGCGGGGCTGCGGCTCGCCTGGTCGCCCGATGCCGACTCGTCGCTCGCGCTGAACGCGACGCTGCTCGATCAACCCGGCACCGAGGACCCGCTCGGGCTCACGCGCCAGCAGCTCGAACAGGATCCACGCCAGGCGGGATCCGGCGCGACGACCTTCGACACGCGCAAGAGTGTCGATCATCGACAGCTCGGCCTGTCCTGGGAACGGCGCCTGAACGCGCACGACCGCCTGCGGCTGCGCGGTCACCTCGGCGAGCGCCGCGTCAGGCAGTTCCTGGCGTTCACCGGCGAGGCGCCCTCGTCATCGGGCGGGGTGGTCGACCTCGACCGGGGATTCGGCGGCACCGGCCTGCAGTGGTCGCGCTCGCAGCGCCTCGCCGTCGGGCGCATCGACGTGGCGATCGGCATCGAGTACGACCGGATGCACGAACGCCGGCGCGGCTACGTCAACGACTTCGGCATCGCCGGTGCCCTGCGCCGCAACGAGATGAACACCGTCTCCAGCTTCGACCAGTACGCAATCGGCGAATGGTGGTTCGCGCCGGCCTGGAAGCTCTCCGGCGGCGTGCGCCGCTCGCGTGTCGCTTTCGACGTCAGCGACGACTTCGTGACGCCGCTCAACCCGGATGACTCCGGGAGCCGGCGCTATACCGCGACCAATCCGGTGATCGGCGTGCTGCACGCACTGAGCGACACCGTGAACCTGTACGCGTCGACCGGCCGCGGCTTCGAGACACCGACCTTTGCCGAGCTCGCGTACCGCCCGGACGGACGGCCAGGCCTGAACTTCGCGCTCGAGCCAAGCCGCAGTACCAACCACGAGGCCGGCATCAAGCTGATGCTCGGCCGTGCCGCGCGGGGAAACCTCGCGCTGTTCCACACCCGCACGCGCAACGACATCGTGCCGGATGCGAACGTCGCCGGCCGGACCACTTTCCGCAACGCGGC
>CAZBTE010000018.1:0-15823 GCA_964494665.1 uncultured Limnobacter sp. | reverse complement strand
AAGCGGTAGGTCCCCGCTTCGAGTCGGGGAGTCCGCACCGGCACATCCGGTACGCCGCGGCGCTGCTTCAGAGGTTGCGCAGCAGCAGTGGTGCGCGGCCCACGATCAGGATCGCCCACACCGCCTGGATGACGCGGTGCGCCGGCAGTCTGTGATGCAGGCGCATGCCCAGGTACATGCCGGCCAGTGCGCACGGCAGCATCGTCACGATCAGCAGCACCAGTCCGGGCGGCGAGAACAGGCTCGCCGCGATGAACGACACGAGCCGGGCCAGCGCGCTCAGGAACAGCAGCAGCGAGATCGTCGCACGCAACCGGCTCTTGTCCTGCAGCCGCCGCGCCAGGTAGATCGTGTAGATGGGACCGCCGGTGCCGAACAGCGCGCTGAACACGCCGCCGACCGTTCCCAGCGGCGCTGCCCACGCCGGTGCGATCGGCGCGCCCGGCGCACGTGCCACCAGGCTCCAGAGTGCGAACGCGAGCACGAACACGCCGAGCAGCAACAGCAGCGCGCGTTCGGGCGCCTTCACCAGCACCGTGACGCCGAGCACGACGCCGACCAGCATGAACGGCACGAGGCGCACGAGCTCGCGTCGATCGACCGACTTGCGGTTGCGCACCCCGATCGCCATGCCGCCGATCAGGTCGTAGACCAGCATCATCGGCAGCGCCAGGCGCAGCGGCAGCAGCTGTACCAGTATCGGCATCGCGACCATCGAGGCGCCGAAGCCGGTCAGGCCGACGACGGTGTAGGCGAAGGCGACGATCAGGCCGACGCCGAGCAGGATCTCGATGGGCGGGATCGTCACGGTCGTGCCGACCGAGCGCCTGCGAACCTCCGTCGCGTCAACCCCGGCCAGAACCCCTCCGATCCCGCGGCGATCGCCGCTGCGCCCAGCCGGTCGGCCCACTGCGCGTCGGCGCCGTACTCGGCGCGCCACGCCCACATCCGGCAGGTCGCGCGGTGCAGCGGGTGTTCGCGCGTGAATCCGATCGCGCCGTGGACCTGGTGGGCGATCGGCGCCCCGCGGGTGGCTGCCTCGCTGCAGCGCAACTTGGCGACCGCGATGTCGAAGCCTGCGCTGGCCGGATCGCCTGCTCCGATCGAGGGCGCCGAGCCCGCGGCCACGATCGCGGCGGTCCGCGCGGCCGCGGCTTCGCCGGCAAGCACCGCGAGGGCGTGCTGGATCGCCTGGAAGTTGCCGATCGGGCGGCCGAACTGGATGCGCTCGTTCGCGTAGCGCACCGACTGCGCGAGCGCCGATTCGAGCGCACCGGCGAGCGCCGCGCTGCGCGCCAGCGCGCCGAGGTGGCGGACCGGCTCGCGCAGTGTCGGTAGCGGGTTGTCCACGCGCAGCGCGCAGCGCGCGCCGTCGAACGCGACCTCGTCACGCGGCTCGCCGGCGAGGTCGACGCCGGCCTCGATCCGCACGCCCGCGTCATGGCGCAGGTCGACCAGGCACAAGGTGCCCGGCCCCGGGTCGCGCAGCGAAACCAGCGCCCAGCCGCAATGCCGCGCCCAGGGCACGCGGCTCGCCCGGCCGTGCAGCACCGCCCCGTTTGCCGTTTGCGCCAGCGCGAGGCGGCTGTCGAGGTCCTGTTCGACGAGCGCCAGGGCGCCGTGAACGGGCTCGACGCCGGCCATCGACAGCAGCAGCGTGCCGATCATCGTCTCGGCCAGCGGCAACGGAACCTGCGACGATCCGATCGCGTGCAGGATCGGCCAGGCATCGCTCCAGCCGGCTTCGATGCCCCCGTGCGCGGAGCGCGCCAGCGCCGCGCCGAAGCCGGCATCGACGATCGCCTGCCACGAACGGCCCGGCCACTCCCCGCGCTCGACGGTCGCGTACGTCGCGGCATCCACGTGCTCGCGGAACAGCCGCTCGGCGCTGCGCTCGATCTCGTCGCGCAGCGCGGTCATCGCAGGCCCAGCCCGCGCGCGACGATGCCGCGCAGGATCTCCCTCGTGCCGCCGCGCAGCGAGAACGAAGGTGCGGCGCGCGTGACGTAGCCGGCCACCTGCTCGAGCGTCGAGCCGGCCGGCATCGCGCCGCCGAACAGGTCGTGCGCCACGTCGGGTAGCGACTGCTCGAGCGTGGCGCCAAGGTCCTTCACGATCGCGGCGGCGAGCGACGGGTCCTCGCCGCGCGCGAGCAGTCCGGCCACGCCGAGCGACATCTGGCGCAGCGTCGCGTAATGCGCGACCAGGCGACCGAGCGCCACCTGCGCGCGAGCGTCCCCGGCCGGTGCCGCGTCGAGCATCTCGAGCAGCAGCTGCATTCCGCTCAGGTAGCGCTCGGGACCGCTGCGTTCGAAGGCGAGTTCGGTGGTCGCTTGCGCCCAGCCCTCGCCCTCGCGCCCGATCAAGGCATCGCCGGGCAGTTCGACGTGCTCGAAGGCGACTTCGTTGAAGTCGTGCTCGTCGGCCTGGTTGCGAATCGGGCGGATCTTCACGCCGGGCGCCTGGAGGTCGACCAGGAACTGCGACAGGCCGGTGTGCCGTGCGCCGCCGGGCGGACCGGTGCGTGCCAGCGCGATCATGTAGTGCGCGCGGTGTGCGCCCGTGGTCCACAGCTTCGCGCCGTCGAGCACCCAGCCTTCGCCGCTGCGCGTGGCGCGGGTGCGTACCGACGCGAGATCCGAACCGGTGTCGGACTCGCTCAGGCCGATGCAGAAGAAGGTCTCGCCGCGGACGATCCCGGGCACGATCTTCGGCGCGAGCGTCTCGGGCGCGAAGCGGATCAGCAGCGGCCCGCTCTGCCGGTCGGCGGTCCAGTGCGCCGCAACCGGCGCGCCTGCTGCCAGCAGTTCCTCGAGCACCACGTAGCGCTCGAGCTGCGAGCGCTCGTGCCCACCGTAGCGGGCCGGCCACGTCATGCCGATCCAGCCGCGTTCGCCGAGCCGGCGGCTGAAGTCGGGGTCGGCGACGCTCCAGTGATGCGCACGCGCGGTGGCAGGGTAGCCGGCGAGCGCCTCGTCCAGGAATTCGCGTACCTCGACGCGCAGCCGTTCGCAGGCCTCGTCGGGAACGCAGGGGTCGATGCGCGGGATCGGCACGACGCGAGCGCAGTCGGAGATTCGCGGGCGGTCCGGCTCAGGCCGATCCGGCGGACTCGCCGGGATCGCCCGCGACGGCCGCATGCTGTGCACTGGCCGGGCGGCAGGCGATCAGGTTCACGACGCACATCGTCATCACCTGCGCCCCGTCGCGATCGAGCAGTTCGACGCGCGAGCGCACCACGCCCCGGTCGGGTTTCGAGGCGGAGCGACGCGCGTCTTCGACGGTGACGCGCACCCGCAGCGGTTGGTCCGGGCGCATCGGCCTCAGGAAGCGCAACTCGTCGATACCCGGCGCGGACAGGCTCGAGACCGGCGACAGGTAATGCAGCGCGTACGGCCGCATCATCAGGCTGCAGGTGTGCCAGCCGCTGGCGATGATGCCGCCGAAGGGCCCGCGCGCTGCGAACTCCGGATCGACGTGCATTGGCTGCGGATCGAAACGCATCGCGAATTCGACGATCTCGGCTTCGGTTGCACTCACGGTGCCCAGTTCGTGCACGGTGCCCGGGACGTAGTCGTCGAGCCAGCGTTCGGTCATCGGACTGCCTTTTCGGTGGGTTCGTTGGGGCGCCCATTCTCTCCCGAAAAGTCGTGTCCGGCTCCCACTTCGCGGCGACTGTGCCCAAGGGACTTCCCATTCCTCGCGTGGGAACGAAGTGGGTTGACACTGGCGCACCCCGCCGGCTTGAATCCTCCGGCAGGAGCGGCCACGCAGGAGGGTTCACGGCATGCAGACATCGAGTGCACTACTGGACGAGCGCGGCGAAGGTGCCGGTGCGCCTGGCCCGATCGATGCGCCGCCTGCGCTTGCAGCGCGAGCCCCGAAAGCGCCCGGGCAGCCCGATGCGGTGCCGATCGACGGTGATTCCCGAAGCAGCTTCCGCTTCTACGACAATCGCCAGAAGTACCTGATGTTCGTGAACACGTGCACCGAGAAATGGGCAGTGGCCGAACGGGTCGAGCGCGAACTGCAGAACATTCATCCGAAGCCGCCGGCGATCCGGGCATTCGACGCGGGCGTCGGCGACGGCACGGTGCTCACGCGCGTGATGCGCTCGATGCACCTGCGCTATCCGACCCTGCCGTTCTACGTCGTCGCCAAGGAGATCAGCCTGGAGGACGTGCGGCTGACGCTCGAGAAGACGCCCGACCGCTTCTTCGAGCACCCGTCGACGGTGCTGGTGATCACCAACCTCTACTACCGCGAAGCGCCGTGGCTGAATCCGCAGTCGGTCACCGCCGCCTCGACGCTGAACTGGCACGAGGTTGCGCTCACCGGCACCACCGCGCGCGAGTTCGAGAAGCAGATCACCGAACTGCAGCCGCTGCTCGCCGGAAACTGGGGCACCGTGGTGAACAAGGCCACCGGCGCGCTCGGCTACGAGCGGCCGGCGGTGCTGGTGATCTATCGCGAAGACCACCGCTTTCTTCTCAACTCGGTGATTCCGCGCCGCGGCTCGACGCGTGCCGACTACGACCTGGTCATCGCGTCGCAGCCCTACCGGCTGCGCGCGCCGCTCGAATTCAAGGCTTCGCGCGTGCTCGCCCCGCTGGCGAAGGCGCTCGGCCCCGACGGGCGCCTGCTGATCGTGCAATCGCACGGCGCCGATCCGGGCCTGGAGATCCTGCAGGCCGTCTGGCCCGGCGAGAACCCGTTCGTCCACGACCGCCACCAGGTGCTCAAGGCGGTGCGCGAGGTGCTGGGCCCGGCGGCGAGGTCGTACAACTTCAACGCCAATCCCGCAGAGCGCGCGCTGTTCCGGCACCAGATGCACACGCTACCGGCCGAAATCGAGGGCTCGATCGGCACTTCGACGCTGTTTGCAGCCTGGAACGCGGCGGTCTACGTGGGGCAGATCGAGGACGCCCGGCTCGAGCAGGCACTCGCCTCGAGCCGCTATCTCGAGGTCACCCGCGAGGTCTTGCGCCGGCACGGAGGCCTGTGGTTCTGGGACGAGGCCTTCGGCATCTCGCGGCGCCGCAGTTTCTAGCGTCTTGAGTTGCACTGGCGAATCGCCGCTGCGGGCCGCGAACACGATGCCGTCCCCGTCCTCGTCCCTGCCCACTTCCCGGATTCCCGGCGTCGCCGCCGCCGTGCGCGAAATGCTGTCGGACGCGTCGATCGAGATCGGCGCGCGCGATCTGGGCGGCGCGGTCGCGCTGGGAAAGGGACGCCAGGTGTTTATCCCGTGGACGCCGAATCTCGACGCGCCTGCGATGATCGCCGCGACGGCACGCGCGCGCGAGCTGGGCCTGGCGCCGGTGCCGCACGTGGTGGCGCGGCGCCTCGCCAGTGCATCGGCGGCCCGCGAGCTGCTGGGCGAGCTGCGCCGGTGCGGGGCCGAAGCCGTGCTGCTGGTGGGCGGAGACCTGCGCGAGCCCGCCGGCCCGTTCCGCTCGAGCCTCGAGCTGCTGCGCAGCGGGCTGGCGCGGGACTGCGGCTTCGCGCAGGCGGGCGTCTGCGGCTATCCGGAGGGCCATCCGCGGATCTCCGAAGCGGTGCTGCGCGACGACCTCGAGCTCAAGCTCGGCCATGCTCGAAGCCAGGGGTTGCGGCTATTCGTCGTGTCGCAGTTCTGCTTCGACGGCGCGACGATCGCCCGCTGGGCGGCTGCGCTGCGCGCCGACGGCGTCGGGGCCACGCTGCGCATCGGCGTGGCCGGCCCAACCTCGGTCGCCCGGCTGCTGAAGCTGGGCATGCAGTGCGGGATCGGCAATTCGCTGCGTGCGCTGAAGGGGCGGCTCGGCTCCCTGGCCCGGCTTGCCGCCACCCACGATCCGGCGGAGGTGATCCGCGACGTTGCCGCGGCGCGCCTGGCCCATCCGGCGCTCGATCCGCTCTCGCTGCACCTGTTCGCGTTCGGCGGCGTGGCGCCGACGGCGCAATGGCTCTCCCGCAGCGCGGAGGAGCCGGCTAAGATGGCGAGCGGCTGAACCGTTAACGAACCACATTCAATAGGGGACACGTTCGATGGCTACCGAAGCACGCAAGTTCGCCTTCGCCACCCAGCAACTGCACGCCGGCCAGAAGTCCGACCCGGTGACCGGCAGCCGCGCGGTGCCGCTGTACCAGACCACCAGCTACCAGTTCCGCGACACCGAGCACGCGGCCAACCTGTTCGCGTTGAAGGAACTCGGCAATATCTATACGCGGCTGATGAACCCGACCACCGACGTGCTCGAGCAGCGCATCGCGGCGCTCGAAGGCGGCGTGGCGGGCCTGGCGGCCAGCTCGGGCCACGCGGCGCAGGCGCAGGCGATCTTCACGCTGTGCAACAGCGGCGACCACATCGTCAGCAGCAGCCGGCTCTACGGCGGCACCTACAACCAGTTCAACCATTCGCTGCGCAACCTGGGCATCGAGGTCACCTTCGTCGACCCGACCGATCCGAAGAACTTCGAGCGCGCGATCCGCCCCAATACGAAGATCATCTACGGCGAGACGCTGGGCAACCCCGACATCGCGGTGTTCCCGATCGAGGAAGTCGCGGCGACGGCGAAGAAGCACAACATCGTGCTGATGATCGACAACACCTTCGCCACGCCGTACCTGTTCCGCCCGATCGAGTGGGGGGCCAACGTCGTCGTCCACAGCACGACCAAGTTCATCGGCGGCCACGGAACCAGCATCGGCGGCATGATCGTCGACGGCGGCAACTTCGACTGGACCAGCGGGCGCTTCGCCAACTTCACCACTCCCGACCCCTCGTACCACGGGTTGGTCTACGCGAGCCTGGTGGGAATGGGCCTGCCGCCGTTCGCGATCAAGGCGCGCGTGCACGTGTTGCGTGACATTGGCGCCTGCGCGTCGCCGTTCAACAGCTGGCAGACGATCCAGGGCGTCGAGACGCTGAGCCTGCGCATGGAACGGCATACGAACAACGGCCAGGCGGTCGCCGAGTTCCTCGAGAAGCATCCGAAGGTCAAGTGGGTGACGTACCCCGGCCTGAAGAGCCACCCGGACCATGAGCGGGCGAAGAAGTACCTGCCGAACGGCTGCGGCGCGATCATGGGCTTCGGCGTGAAGGGCGGCGTCGAGGCAGGCCGCAAGTTCATCGAGAGCCTGCAGCTGTTCAGCCACCTGGCCAACGTCGGCGACGCGAAGAGCCTGGCCATCCACCCGGCCACCACCACGCACAGCCAGCTGAGCGCCGAGGAACTGACCACGGCGGGCGTGAGCCCGGACTTCGTCCGGCTGAGCATCGGCATCGAGGACATCGACGACATCCTCTGGGACCTCGACCAGGCGCTCAACGCCTGAGCGGGCCGGGGCGGGGCGCGCTGCGCACCCGCCCCGCGCTGGAGCCGATCATGCCGGTCAGGATCCCGTCGACACTTCCAGCCCGCGCCGTGCTCGAGCGCGAGAACGTGTTCGTGATGGGCGAGGAGCGCGCCGCGCACCAGGACATCCGTCCGATGCGCGTCGCCATCCTCAACCTGATGCCGACCAAGATCGCCACCGAGACGCAGTTGCTGCGCCTGCTGGGCAATTCCGCGCTGCAGGTCGACGTGACGCTGCTGCACACGGCGAGCCACGAATCGCGCAACACCGACGCCGGGCACCTGCTGCAGCACTACACCACCTTCGAGCGGGTGCGCGACGAGAAGTTCGACGGACTGATCATCACCGGCGCGCCGGTCGAGCAGATGGAGTTCGAAGCGGTCGACTACTGGCCGGAGGTGGCGGCGATCATCGACTGGGCCGAGTCGTCGGTCTCCTCGACGATGAACATCTGCTGGGGCGCACAGGCGGCGCTGTATCGCCGCTACGGCGTGCCGAAGCACCCGCTGCCGCGCAAGATGTTCGGCGTGTTCGAGCACCGCACGCTGGCGCCGCGGGACAGGCTGCTGCGCGGCTTCGACGACGTGTTCATGGCGCCGCACTCGCGCCATACCGAAGTGCGACGGGAGGACATCGAGAAGGTGGGCGACATCGCGATCCTGTCGGATTCGCACGAGGCCGGCGTCTACATCGTCGGCTCGAATGACGGGCGGCACGTCTTCGTCACTGGCCACTCCGAGTACGATCCGCTCACGCTGAACACCGAATACGAGCGCGACGTGGCGAAGGGCCTGCCGATCGACGTGCCGCGCAACTACTACCCCGGCGACGATCCGTCGGCGCCGCCGCTGGTGCGCTGGCGCGGCCACGCCAACCTGCTGTTCGCCAACTGGCTGAACTACTACGTCTACCAGGTCACGCCGTTCCACCCCGGCGACATCCCGTCCGGCGCGATTCACTCCGACTTCTGAACCATGCCCTCGAACATCGAGATCGCCCAGGCGGCGACGATGCGGCCGATCGCGCGCGTGGCGCTCGAGAAGCTGCACATCGACGCGCAGCACGTCTTCGCCTATGGGCACTACAAGGCCAAGCTCTCGCTCGACTACCTGGCGTCGCTGGAAGACCGCCCCGACGGCAAGCTGGTCCTGGTCACCGCGATCAGTCCCACGCCCGCCGGCGAAGGCAAGACCACCACGACGATCGGCCTGGGCGACGCGCTCGCCCACATCGGCAGGAAGGCGCTGATCTGCCTGCGCGAGCCGTCCATGGGCCCGGTGTTCGGCATGAAGGGCGGCGCGGCCGGCGGCGGCCATGCGCAGGTGGTGCCGATGGAGGACATCAACCTGCACTTCACCGGCGACTTCGCGGCGATCGGCGCGGCCAACAACCTGCTGGCTGCGCTGATCGACAACCACATCGCCCACGGCAACGCGCTGGACATCGACCCGCGCCGCATCGAGTGGAGACGGGCGCTCGACATGAACGATCGCGCGCTGCGCGAAATCGTGGTCGGACTGGGTGGGACGGCGAACGGCTATCCGCGCGAGGACGGTTTCGACATCGTGGTCGCCTCCGAGGTGATGGCGATCTTCTGCCTCGCGACGTCGCTGGAGGACCTCAGGACGCGGCTGGGCGAGATCGTCGTTGCCTACACGCGCGCCGGCCGCCCGGTGCGTGCACGCGACCTGAACGCCCACGGCGCGATGACGGTACTGCTCAAGGACGCGCTCGCTCCCAACCTGGTGCAGACGCTGGCCAACAACCCGGCGCTGATCCACGGCGGCCCGTTCGGCAACATCGCCCACGGCTGCAACTCGGTGATCGCCACCCGCGCCGCGCTCAAGCTGGCCGACTACGTGGTGACCGAAGCCGGATTCGGCGCCGACCTCGGCGCCGAGAAGTTCCTCGACATCAAGTGCCGCAAGAGCGGCTTGTGGCCCTCGGCCGCGGTGCTCGTCGCCACGATCCGCGCGATCAAGTATCACGGCGGCGTCGATGTCGCCGAGCTGGGTCGCGAGAACACGAAGGCGCTGGACAAGGGGATGGCGAACCTGGAGCGCCATCTGGAGAACCTGCGCGAGGTCCACGGATTGCCCTGCGTGGTGGCGATCAATCGCTTCACCCTCGACACGCCGGCCGAGATCGCGGCGGTGCAGGAACGCATGGCGAGGGCCGGTGTCACCGCGGTCACCGCCAGCCACTGGGCCGAAGGCGGGCCGGGCGCCGCGGAGCTGGCGCGCGAGGTCGTCGCGCTGTGCGAGCAGCCGGCGCAGCCGCGCCTCACCTATCGCGACGACGAATCGCTGTGGGACAAGATCGTGGCGATCGCGACGAAGGTGTATCGCGCCAGCGAGGTCACCGCCGACAGCCGGGTGCGCAGCCGGATCAGGAAACTGCAGGACGACGGTTACGGGCACCTGCCGGTGTGCGTGGCCAAGACGCAGTACTCGTTCTCGACCGATCCCAAGCTGCGCGGCGCTCCCGACCGCCACACGATCAACGTACGTGACGTGCGACTGAACGCCGGTGCCGGCTTCGTGGTGATGATCTGCGGCGACATCATGACGATGCCCGGCCTGCCGAAGGCGCCGTCGGCCAACGTGATCGACCTGGTCGACGGCAAGGTGGTCGGGCTGTTCTGACAGGCCCGGTGCAGCGAGGCCCGCTGCAGCGCCGCCGGGAACGGTGCGGCCCGTCAGCCGGTCAGCGCGATGCCCTGCCTGTCCTGCTTGCGCTCGTCGACGCCGGTTCGGCCGGCCGCATCGGCGATCCAGCGCGCCGATTCGGCGAAGCCTCCGAACGGGAAAACGTGCAGCCCGTCGATGCCCAGTTCGTCGGCGTGGGGCGCCAGCGTCGCCACGAGGCGTTCCGGGGTGCGTCGATCGAGCAACCGGGCGAGCGACACCGGGCCCGAGCCGAGCGCCTTCATCGAGGCGCCGATTCCGCAGCGCATTGCGTAGAAGAGCAACGTGCGCGCCGTTGCAGGCCCGGCGACGCCGATGCGCACCGGAAGGGTGATGCCGCGCCCGCGCAGCCGTCTCATCCAGTCGAGCACCGCCTCACCGTCGAAGCAGAACTGGGTGACGATGAACAGGTCGATGCCGTGCGCCTCGGCAAGACGGATCTTGCGCTCGAGTGCTTCGTCGAGTACGGCGGTCGGGATCTTCGCATGGCCCTCGGGGTAGCCGGCCACGCCGATCCGGCGGATGCCGCACGCCTGCAGCACGCCGGTCTCGAGCACGTGCAGGCTCGAGTGGAACGCACCGGCGCCGGTTGCGCTGTCGCCCGCGACCAGAAGGATGCGGGTCACGCCTGCTTCCTCGCGCAACCGGGCGGCGAAATCGGCCACGGCGTCCGCGCTCGCGAAGCGGCGGGCAGCCAGGTGGGGCACCGGCTCGAGTCCCACCTGCCTGAGACGCGCCGCGACGCTCAGCACGTGGTGGTACGGCGTTCCGGGGAGGAAGGTCACGTGGACTTCGGTGCCGGCCGGCACGAGCGGCGCGTAGCCGGCCACGTCGGCGACGTTGCGGGTCGACGTCTCGATCGACGCGCGTTGCGCGAGTCGCGCGATCGCCCCGCCGGCGCCAGAAATCGCCTCGCCCCGAACCGGCCGGTTCCCGACTGCGTGATCCATGCTTTCGTCCCTCAGTGGCGGTGCCGCGAAATGATGTACGACTCGTCCTGGAACCAGAGCCCGTTGTGCCTGCGCAGTACCTCGCCGGTCACTTCGAGGTAACGACGGTCACTCATCGCCGCCTCCAGGCGCGCATCGTCGATCTGCCCGACGTAGATTGCAGCGTTCCATGCGGCGAACAGCATCGAGGTGCCGATCGAGGCCGACAACTCGCTCGGCAGCGTGTGCATGTCGAAGCGAAAGAGCGACCGGGCGTCGGAGTACGCGTTGAAGTTCAACCCGCGTGCGCCCGACCCGAGCGCACGCTTGACCGCGCCGAGCATCCGGTGCCGATCGTCCTCGAACGGGTTCTCGCCCGGCCACATCTTCTGCAGGATCTCGAGCCCCGGGTCGTCGCCGCGCGAGTGGATCGCGAGCAGGCGACCACCGGGCGCCAGCGAGCGCGCCAGCGGCGCGATCACGCGCGACGCCTTGAACTCGAGGGCGGCGCGCGCGCGGTACGGCTGCGAGGCAATGACCAGGTCGTAGCCGGCGTCGGTACCGCCGCGTCGCGGAATCACCGATTCGAGCAGGAAGCGGTGGTCCTCGCGATGGATCACGAGCACGGCAGGCCGTTCGTAGACCGGATTGCCCGTCGCGGGATCGATGTTCACGCGCCAGTTCGCTGCCAGGAACGGCGCGAGCGCCGCAATCTGTTCCTCGAACTCGTGCGCGGTCGCCCCGGCCAGTGCGACCTCGTGCCACACCATGCTGGTCGCGGCGGCCATGGACGCAGGCGCCAGCGACGGCGCGTCGGTGTAGTTGAGGTTGGTCAGCACCAGCACGGTGGCGGGGTGCTCGACGAACCGGTCGGCCATCTTCTCGAGCGTCATGCGCACGTGCTCGACGCTGATCTCCTTGCCGACGATGCAGAAGGGCATGGTGGCGAAGCGCTTGTGCATCGCGCGCATCACGCGCAGCAGCACCGTGCCGTCGCCGAAACCGGCGTCGAACACGCGCACCGCCGGCGGGACGGGATGGATGTTGGCCAGTTCCATCGCCACGCGCTGGGCAACCACCGCCTTCTCCGAGCAGGTGCTGACGAACAGCTGGTACTTCTGGCGGTTGTCGAAGAACCGGAAGTTGCGCCCGACGTGCGCCGGTGGCTCCTGCGGATCGGCGCGCACGGGCCGCGTGCTCGCGTCGACCAGGAACGGACGGCTGCTGCGGCCGGCGTGCCGGCGATCGCTCGAGATGAAGTTGCGGACCCGGTTGGCAGTGGCCGCGGTGACGCGTCCGCCGTCGCGCAGCCGGCTGACGAACTTGCCGTCGTTGACCGCGAAGCGCCCGAACGTCGACTCGGCGACCCCCGCCCTGCGGCAATACTCGACGATCTCGTGCAGCAGTGCGCTGACTTCCACTGCGATCTCCGGGACGGCCCACGCTCCGATCGATTTCAGGCGATCGTGGGCAGGGTGTCAAGGATTTTCCGGTCCCACTCTGAAAGTGGGGCGAACAGTGGGACGTTGGGCATGGCGGGCGCCTTGCCCGGCTGGCCGATCCGGGGTGCCGCGCGCCGCATCGACGCTCGCGAGGCGGCCCTTGTGCTAGGTTCTCCCCCGCACTGCATTGCATTGCACTGCACCGCGAAGCACCGTGCCTGACCGCCACATCGTTTGCTTCCTGCCGTGATGACGCCCGTCGACACCAGTTGCCGTCTCGAGCACGACGACCGTGGCAGCGTGCTTCGCCTCGCCGGAGCGTGGCGCCTGCCACGGCTGGCCGAGCTCGATGCCGCGCTGCAGGCGATCGCGCCCCACGGGCGCCCACTGCCCGCCCCGCTGACGCTCGAGGGCAGCGAACTCGACGAAATCGACACGGCCGCGGCGCTGCTGGTCTGGCAGCACGTCGCCGCGAGCGGTGTCGAGCCGGCGACGGTGGGCGTGCGCGGCTTCGGCGACGCGCAGGCGCGCATCGTCGAGCTGGTACGACAGCGCCTGCCGGACCTGCGCCCGGCACTCGAGACGCCGCGCCGCGCGCTGCTGGCGCAGCTCGGTGCAGCGAGCGTGGGCCTGCTCGAACTGCTGCACGGCCACCTCGCGTTCTTCGGTCGCGTGCTGGTGGAACTGGGGCGGGTCGCGGTCGGCCCGTGGCGCCTGCGCACGAAGGAACTGTTTGCGCAGTTCGGGCAGGTCTGCGTATCGGCGATCCCGGTGGTGGCGCTGGTGACGTTCCTGATCGGGCTGGTCGTCGCGTACCTGCTGGGCCTGCAGGCCGAGCAGTTCGGCGCCAACATCTTCGTCGTCGACGGCGTGATGCTCGGACTCACGCGCGAGTTCTCGCCGCTGATCGTGGCCACCATCGTGGCCGGGCGTTCGGGCGCGGCGTTCACCGCGCAACTGGGCACGATGAAGCTGACCGAGGAGATCGACGCGATCCGCACGCTCGGCCTGTCGCCCGAGCAGGTGCTGGTGGTGCCGCGCGTGCTGGCGCTGGTGGTGGCGCTGCCGCTGCTGGTGTTCATCGGCGACGTGATGGGCGCGGCCGGCGCGATGGTGATCGCCGACCAGATGCTCGACGTCACGCCGGACACCTTCGTCGGGCGGCTGCACGATGCGCTCGCGCCCCGCCACTACCTGATCGGCCTCGTGAAGGCGCCGGTGTTCGCGCTGTTCATCGCCGTGATCGGCTGCCGCATGGGCATGTCGGTGAGCCGCGACACGCGTTCGATCGGAATGAACACGACTTCGACCGTCGTGCAGGGCATCGTCGCGGTGATCCTGCTCGATGCGTTGTTCGCGGTGCTGCTGCAGGCGATGGAGCTTTGAACGCGCCACCGGTCATCGAGATCGAGGCGCTTCGCACGCGCTTCGGGCGCCAGGCCGTGCACGACGGTATCGACCTGCGCATCGGCCGCGGCGAGCTGGTCGCGCTCGTCGGTGGAAGCGGCAGCGGCAAGTCGGTGCTGTTACGCGAGATCATCGGCCTGCAGCGCCCGAGCGAAGGGCGCATCCGCCTGCTCGGCACCGACGTCTGGAACGCACCGGCCAGCCAGCTGACCGCGCTGCGGCGGCGCATCGGCATGATGTTCCAGGATGGCGCGCTGTTCTCGTCGCTCAGCGTTGCTGGCAACGTCGCCACGCCGATGATCGAGCAGGGTGGCGTTCCGCCGCGGCTGATCGGTCCGCTGGTCGACCTGCGGCTGTCGATGGCGGGGCTGCCTGCGTCGGCAGGCGCGAAGCGACCGAGCGAACTGTCTGGCGGCATGCGCAAGCGCGCGGCCATCGCGCGCGCGCTCGCGCTCGAGCCCGAGGTGCTGTTCCTGGACGAACCGACCTCGGGACTCGATCCGATCACCGCGCGCGCGTTCGACGCGCTGCTCGCCTCGCTGTGCCGCGATCTCGGCATCACCGTCCTGCTGGTGACGCACGATCTCGACACGTTGCTGTCGATCGCGCGGCGCGTGGTGGTGCTGGGCGAGGGCCGCGTGGTCGCCGACGGCACGCTCGAGCAGGTGACCGCGGTCGACGACCCGTGGATTCGCGCGTACTTCGAGGGCCGTAGAATGCTCGGAATGGAGCGACCCGATGGAGCCTGAAGCCCGCTATACGCTGGTGGGCGCCGTGGTGCTGGCGCTGGTCGTGGCAGCGGCCGCTGCCTACGTGTGGCTTGCGGGAGGCGGCGCTGCCGCCGGCTATCGCTTCTACACGATCCACTTCGAGCGCCAGACCCTCGACGGCCTGCAACTGGGCAGCAGCGTGAACATGCGTGGCGTGAAGGTCGGGCGGGTGCAGGACTACGCGATCTCGTCCGACAACATCAATCGGGTCGAGGTCACGATCCGCGTCGATCGCCAGACGCCGGTCAGCAGCAACACCACCGCGGTGATCACGCGCAACCTGGTCACCGGCCTGGCGAACATCGACCTCGTCACTCCCGGTACGCCGGGGCCCGAACTGGCCGAGGTCCTGCCGGGCGTCCGTTATCCGCGCATCCCGGAAGGCACTTCCGATCTCGCGCAGATCGCCGGTGCGCTGAGCCGGCTCGCGCTCACCGGCGAGGCCGCGCTGGCCAACATCGGGGAGCTGTTGAATGCGGAGAATCGCGCGACGCTGATCGGCGCGGTGGCCGCGGTGCGCGACCTGGCCACCGGACTCGACCGCCGGCTCGAGCGCATCGACGTGGCGGCCGAGGGCATTCGGGAAACGGCGCTGTCGATGCAGCGTTCGAGTCGCGACATCGCCGGCGCGATCGAACGGGTGGCGCGCGAGAGTACCGAAACGCTGCGCGACCTTCGACCGCTGGGGCGCCAGGGGCAGGTCGCGCTGGGCGAGCTGTCCGCGGCCGCTCGCACGCTCGAACGCGAGGCAGCGGCCATCGCGCGGCGTTTCGAATCGACCGCGGACACCGGCGCGCTCGAGCTGCACCTCACCGCCCGCGAACTTCGCCGCGGCACCGAACAGTTGTCGCGTGCGCTCGAGCGCCTGGGCGACCCGCGCGCCGTGCTGCTGGGGCCGTCGCCGGCGCAACTCGGGCCGGGGGAGGGTGCGCAATGAATTCGGCCGCGCGCAGGCGGTGCGCCACGAACCCGGCCGCGCGCAGGCGCCTGCTCGCGGCACTCGGCGCCGCGCCGCTTGCCGCAATGCTTGCCGGCTGCGCCGGCCTGCGCGAAACGCGCGCGCACGTGTACTACGAACTCGAGGATCCGGGGCGCGCCCCGGCCGTCGCTGCACGCGCCAGTGCGCGCGACGGTCGCACGCTGCTGGTCGCGGGCAGCGCGGCCGGCGCGTTCGTCGACGGCACAGGCCTGGCTTACAGCCGTGCACCCGGCGCGCGCGCCTACTACCAGCTGGCAAGCTGGAGCGA
>CAZBTE010000017.1:4054-16204 GCA_964494665.1 uncultured Limnobacter sp. | reverse complement strand
AGGCCGCCAAGAAGTCGGCCGACAAGGTCTTCAACCGCATCTGCGTCACGCACCTGCTGATGGACGAAAGCCGCGATAACCGGGTGGCCGGCGCCGTCGGCTTCAACGTCCGCACCGGCAACTTCCATGTCTTCAAGGCCAGGACCGTGATCTGCGGCGCGGGCGGCGCGTCGAACATCTTCAAGCCGCGCTCGGTGGGCGAAGGCGCTGGACGCACCTGGTACGCACCGTGGTCGTCGGCATCCGCCTACGGCCTGCTGATCAACGCGGGCGCCAAGATGACGCAGATGGAAAACCGCATCGTGCTGGCCCGCTTCAAGGATGGGTACGGCCCGGTCGGCGCTTACTTCCTGCACCTGAAGACGTACACCCAGAACGGCGTGGGCGAGGAGTACGAATCCAAGTGGTGGCCGGAACTGCAGAAGATGGTCGGCAAGGAATACCTGGATCCCGAGGCTTCGCATCTGACGCATCGTCCGATCCCGACCTGTCTGCGCAACCACGCACTGATCAGCGAGATCAATGCCGGCCGCGGCCCGATTCACATGGTGACGATGCGCGCCTTCCAGGACCCGCACCTCGAAGAAGTCGGCTGGGAGAACTTCCTGGGCATGACCGTCGGGCAGGCGGTTCTGTGGGCCGCCACCGACGTCGACCCGAAGAACGAGAACCCCGAACTGACCACCTCCGAACCCTACGTGATGGGCTCGCACGCGACCGGATCAGGCGCCTGGTGCTCGGGCCCCGAAGACGTGTCGCCCCCCGAGTACTTCTGGGGCTACAACCGCATGACGACGATCGAAGGTCTTTTCGGAGCCGGCGACACGGTGGGCGGCACGCCGCACGCGTTCTCGTCGGGCTCGTTCACCGAGGGCCGGCTGGCGGCGAAGGCCGCCTGCAAGTACATCGACGACGGCAAGGCCGAAGGCATCGTCGTTTCGCAGGCGCAGATCGATCGCCTCGAGAAGGAGGTGTACAGGCCTCTCGAGCACTATCGGATCCACCGCAATGCGGTCGTGGCGGGCAGCGTCAATCCTCACTACATCAACCCCGAGCAGGGGCTTGACCGCCTGCAGAAGCTGATGGACGAGTACTGCGGCGGGGTATCGGCCAACTACATGACCAACGAGAAGCTCCTGCACATCGGCCTGAAGAAACTCAGGATCATGGAGGAAGACCTCGAGAAGCTGGCCGCCGCGGACCTGCACGAACTGCTGCGTGCGTGGGAACTGAAGCACCGTCATCGCGCCGCCGAATGCGTCACGCATCACACGCTGTTCCGCAAGGAAACGCGCTGGCCCGGCTATTATTATCGGGGCGATTACCTGAAGCTGGACGACCAGAACTGGCACGTGTTGACGGTCTCGCGGCGCGACCCGAAGACGGGTGAGTACACGATGGAAAAGGCGCCCTGCTATCACCTGGTGGGCGACGAGAAGTAGCAGGATCGCCGGCGACGCGCGTGAACATCATCGAGAAGACGGACGAGGAGATCCTGGCGATGGCCGTGCCCCTGTGGCGCGACCTCGTCAGGTACTCGAACGAAGGCAAGTACGGCGAGTTCTCCAGGAACTTCTCCAGTTCGCTGGCGCGCGCCATGGACCACGTCGCCGCCGGCCACCAGTTCGCACACAGCGAGCTGGCCCGGAATCTCTCCGACCAGTTCGACACGCTCGGCATCATCCGCCGCGGCGAGCACGTCACCGTCCTGTTCCGGCAGCGCAGCACGAAGAAGCCCGGCGAATGGCTCGGCCGACCCGTGCTCGGCTACGAGGACGGGCAACTCAGGATCTTCGGTGCCTCCATCTTCTGACCATCTTGTGACCATCTCGTCGGGATCTGACGTGAATCAAGCCATCCAGGCCGGCAAGTTCGTCGAGCTGACCTACAAGGTCGTCGACAGGAAGTCGGGGCATGTCCTGACCCGCGTCGAGTTTCCCTTGGGCTACGTCCATGGCCACACCGAGATCCTCGCCCCTTCGGTCCATGCGCAGCTCGAAGGCAAATCGGCCGGCGACGTCATCGAAGTGGCGATCGACGGCAACCAGATTTTCGGTCCCAGGGACGAATCGCTGGTCTTCACCGATCGCATCGAGAACGTCCCCGAGGAATACCGGCAAGTCGGCGCCTCGATCCTGATGGAAAACGACGCAGGCCAGACGCGCAGCTTCCTGGTGACGCACATGGACGACGATACCCTGACGGTCGATGGCAACAATCCGCTTTGCGGCAGGGAGGTCGTCTTCACGCTCGAGATACTCACCGTGCGCGACGCCACCAGCGACGAGATCAAAGCCGGCGGGGCGATCGCCGCCGGCCCGGACATCGACCCGAGGCTGCTGCGGCCTGTCTGAGCAGCGACATTCAATGGCGCAGGACGGCCCGGGCGCAAGCGCTTGCGGATGCCGCCCTGGCTCCACGGCGAAAGGAGGTGAAACATGAGCGAGCACCAGCAGTCCCCCAAGGCCCCGGTTCCTGATGGACATTCGCGTTTCGTGACGACGCGCGCGTTGCCGCCGAACGAAAAGGGGTTCGTCGGCTTCGAGACCATCTGGGAGCCGTTCCAGAAGGAAGCCGAGTACCAGACGCCGAAACAGCCGTAGGCCCGGAGGGGGGCGCGCCCCCGCTACTGGAACGCGACTTCGTCGAAGCTGCGCAGCTTGCGGCTGTGCAGTTGCTCGGCGCGCTGGCGGCGCAGCAGATCGATCGCGCGCATGCCGATCCGCAGGTGCTGCTCGACGCGCTCGCGATAGAACTGGTCGGCCATGCCCGGCAGCTTGATCTCGCCGTGCAGCGGCTTGTCGCTGACGCACAGCAGCGTGCCGTACGGAATCCGGAAGCGGAACCCGTTGGCGGCGATCGTCGCGCTCTCCATGTCGAGCGCGATCGCGCGACTCTGGCTGAAGCGGCGCATCGGCGTGCCGTGCGGCAGCAGCTCCCAGTTGCGATTGTCGGTACTGGCCACGGTACCGGTGCGCATCACGCGCTTGAGTTCGTAGCCGGTGAGCTGCGTGACCTCGGCGACCGCCGATTCGAGGGCGACCTGCACCTCGGCCAGCGCGGGCACCGGCACCCACGGCGGCAGATCCTCGTCGAGCACGTGGTCCTCGCGCACGTAGCCGTGCGCGAGCACGTAGTCACCGAGCTGCTGCGTCGTGCGCAGCCCGGCGCAATGACCGAGCATGATCCACGCGTGCGGCCGCAACACCGCGACGTGATCGGTGATCGTCTTCGCGTTGGCCGGACCGACGCCGATGTTGATCATCGTGATGCCCGATCCGTCGTCGCGGATCAGATGGTAGGCCGGCATCTGCGGCAGCCTCCCCGGCACCGGATGCTGCGCGGCGGCGGCGGGTTGGTCCGGCGCCCCTGGCGCTTGCAGCCCGGGTACGGCGCCCCCTGACGGCGCTGCGCGGCGCGTCACGACGTTGCCCGGCTCGACGAACGCCGAATAGCCGTGCGCGGCCGGCCCGGCCTCGGCCATCAGCTCGTGGCCGAGCCGCACGAACTGGTCGACGTAGAACTGGTAGTTGGTGAACAGCACGAAGTTCTGGAAGTGCGCCGGCTCGGTCGCGGTGTAGTGGCGCAGCCGGTGCAGCGAATAGTCGACGCGCGGCGCGGTGAACAGCGCCAGCGGATGCGGCATGCCCGAGCGCGGCACCCAGGTGCCGTTGGCGATGCCGTCGTCCATCGCGCCCAGGTCCGGCAGGTCGAACAGGTCGCGCATCAGGCGCCGCCGCGCAGCGTCGATCGACCTTTCGATGTGCTCCTGGCCGGCCATCGCGAAGTGCACCGGGATCGGCGTCTTCGCGGTGCCGACCTCGATCGGCACCTGGTGGTTCGCCAGCAGCAACCGGAACTGCTCGAGGTAGTAGCGCCCGAACAGGTCGGGGCGCGTCAGCGTCGTCTCGTAGGTCCCCGGGCCGGCGACGAACCCGTAGCTGAGCCGCGAATCGGCGCGCGCCACCGTCTCGGTGCGGACGCGCACGAACGGATAGTACGCGTGCACGCGATGCGAAGGATCCTGCCCCGCGAGGAACCGCCGTACCGCCTCGCGCAGCGAGGCTACGCCGGCCTCGTAGATCGAAGCGACCTGCGCCAGCGCGGCGGCCGGGTCGTCGTAGCGCTGTGGGGAGAAGAACGGCGGATTGTCCACGGCCGACATTTCATTCGAGCGTCCTGATCTCGAACTCGCAGGCGTCGAGATCGGCCAGGATCCAGGTCGGCGGCGCGTGCAATCCCGCGATCGTGCCTGGATTGACCAGCCAGGTCGTGCCGCCCGAAACCGTCGCCTGTTGCGTCACCGACGCGCAGTGCGAGTGCCCGCAGCAGACGATTTCGTAGTCGCCGGTGCAGGCGATTCCCCGAGCGTAGTGCGGGTAGTGGGTCGCGAAGATCCGCCGGCCGCCGAGCTCGAGCTCGGCGTCGGCGCCGTGATAAACGAGCAGTCCGCCGGAGTCCGCGCACATCCGGTGCAGCGCCATCGCGTCGCCGAGGTTGTTGCCGTGCACCACGTGCACCGGCAACCCCAGCGCGAGCAGCGGCTTGAGCGTGCCTGCGCCGATCACGTCGCCGCAGTGGACGACCGCCTGCGCTCCTGCCTGCCTTGCGGCCGACACGGCCGCCGCGAGCATCGGCGCGCGATCGTGGCTGTCCGAGACGATGCAGATCCTCACGATTCGATGATAGATTGTCCGTAGGGAAGCGACGCTATTCTATCGGTTGTCGCGCAAGCCCCGTTCGCGTCGCGGCCCGGAAATCCAGGTTCCGGCGCGCCAGGCAGCACGCAATACAAGATGTCACGCGCACTGACGGTATCGAGGGCAGCGCAGCTGGTCGGTGTTTCCAGGGCGGTTCTGCAACGCATGATCGGCGCCGGCGAGCTCGCGCAGTTCGACGGCCTGGTGCACATCGACGACCTGCTGCGCGCGTTCCCGCAGGCCGAGCTCGAGGACTCCGGTGCGTTCGAGAAGGTCGCACGGATCCGCGAGGAAGCGTTCGGACGGCGCGTTCGCGAGCACGTGCTGCCGTCGCCGGAAGTGCTGTCGCAGCGCCTGTTCGCCCAGAGCCAGGAACTGGCCGAGCTGCGCCGGCACCTGCAGGCCTATCACGCGATAGTGGCCGGGGCAATCGAGCGGCTGTCCGCGCAGCCTGCGCCGGCGGCCGCGCACACGCGCGCGTGGCTCGAGCAGGAACTGGCGCGGGTGCTGGGCAGCGAGTGCGACAACGAGTTGGATGCAATGACCGACATGCTGAAAGTGGTGTATGCGAACGTGGTGGTGCGGCCCAGCGGACGCGAGTTTCTCGTCGAAGGCAATGACAGTATCCTGCAGGCGGGGCTCAAGGCCGGGCTGGCGCTGAACTACGGCTGCAATGGCGGCAACTGCGGGCTGTGCAAGGCGCGCGTCGTCTCGGGCGAGGTACGCGCCGTCGCGCACTCCGACTACCCGATGTCGGCCGCCGAGCGCGCGCAGGGGCACGTGCTGCTGTGCACGCACACCGCCCTGAGCGACCTGGTGATCGAGACGCTCGAAGCCGGCAGCCCCGCGGACATCCCCGAGCAGCAGCTCACGGCAAAGGTGCGCGCGCTCACGCCGCTGGGCCCGAACACGTTGTTGCTGCACCTGCAGGCACCGCGCAGCGCGCGGCTGCGCTTCCTCGCCGGCCAGGGCGCCACCATCGGGCTGGCCGACGCGCAGGGCGACCTGCAGGCGAACTGGCCGATCGCGAGCTGTCCGTGCGACGACCGCAACCTGCACTTCCACGTCGCGCGCGACGCCGGCGACCCACTGGCGCAGCAACTGTTCGACGGCCGCATTGCGGTCGGCGTCGCGCTTAACGTGCGCGGCCCGAACGGCGATTTCGTGCTCGGCCACGGCACGCTGCCGCGCGCCGTCTTCCTCGCCTGCGACACCGGCTTCGCCCCGGTCAAGAGCCTGATCGAGCACGTGATCGCCGCCGAAAGCGTCGAGCGCTTCGCGCTGTACTGGCTGGCGACCCGTCCGGACGGACACTACCTCGCCAACCAGTGCGAGGCCTGGGCCGCCGCGTTCGACGAGTTCGACTACTGCGCGGCCGCCGACCCCGACCCCGCGCGGGGCGCACAGGCGATGGCGCTGCGCGCCGCGAACGAATGCGATCCGCACGCCACGCTCTTCTTCGTCGCCGGCGCGCAGGCGTTCGTCGACGCCGCGGCGCGCTGCCTGCTCGAGGCGGGCGTGCCTGCCGGCGCACTGCGCGCCAACGTCTGCTGACCACCCTCCGACTCCAGAACCCCATGAGTGACGCACTGAAGTTCCTGGTCAAGGCCCGACCCGAAGCGATGGGCCACTATTTCGCGTTCCTGAAGGACGCGGGTAGCCATCTCGACCCCAAGACACGAAACCTGATCTCGGTGATCACCAAGGTGCATGCGCAGACCGAGCGCGGACTCGTGCAGTACCTGAACCGCGCATTACGCGAGGGCGTCACCCCCGCCGAGGTCATCGACGCGCTGCTGATGGCGTTTCCGGCGCTGGGACTGGCAAAGATCGTCTGGGCCATCGACGTGATCCTCGCGAGGAAGCTGCCAGGCTTCGAGGCACAGGCGCTGGGCGCCGAAGGGCGCTGGCATGACCTGCTGGCGGAGCACGGCGTGCCCGCCGCCGATCCGGTACGCGTCGAGTGCGACGGCCGCGCGCTGTTCGTGGTGCGCACGCCCGCGGGCATCGTCGCCTACGACAGCCGCTGTCCGCACCAGGGCACCGACATCCCCGACCTCGCCTTCGAAGGCGGCTCGCTCACCTGCCCGGAGCACGGCTGGGTGTTCGACCTGGCGAGTGGCCGCTGCACGAAGAACGGCGACGCACCACTGAAACGCTACGACACGCGGACCGAGGACGGGCGCGTGCTAGCGTACTGGTAGCGACCGACCACGGGAGATTCCGATGCCGTATTTCGTGTTCCGGATGGCGAGCGTGGCCGGCCTGCCCGAATGCCTGGCCGAAGCGCCGACCTATCGAGAAGCCAGGTCGATCCTGCGCGAGTTGCGCGCCCGCGAGGGCGAGGCGGCGCAGGTGCGCATGGTGTTCGCTGCCAACGAGATCGAGGCGGCCGACCTGCTCACGCAACCACGCACGCCCGATCCGTCGCTGTACGGGGCCGACGACTGAGGCAGCGCCCCCTGCGCCGCAGCCGCGCCCATTCGCGATGCCGCCACCCGATGAAGATGCATTCCGACGTCGGCGAGAGGCCGTGCTCGACCACGCCTGCCCGTTCGAGCGGGCGCTGCTGGCGCGCTGCGCCGACTGCAGCCTCGCAAAGCGGGTGCTGCTGGCCGAACGCGAGGCGATCGGGTGCACGCAGGCGGCGGCGAGCGAGCGTTGCCATGCCTACCACGAAGCGCTGCGCGACGCGGCGCGATTCGCGCTGCGCGTCGAGCCCGGCGCACCCTGGCCGTTCTCCCGGCAGATCCGCCTGCAGTGCGGCGGCCTGCTGGGGCTGCGCGCGTCGCTCCAGGCAGCGGACGACGGTACCGACGATGCAGGCGACGCAGACGACGCAGGCGACAGCGCCGACATCGCCTGCGCAAGCATCGATGCCGGCGCCCTGTTGCAGCAGGCGCTTCAGCACTACGGCGGCGTCGAGGCGCTGCCGTACTCGCGCATCATGCGGGCGGTGGTTCGCTACGCCCCGAGGCGACGAGCGCCTCGCTGAAGGCGCCGACCCCCGCGCCCGCGTCCTCTTTCCACGCTGCGAGCAGCTTGCGCGCCTGCACCAGCCAGTGCTCGCGCCGTGCCGCCAGCGCGTCGGCCAGCACGTTCGATGCACCGGGGCCCGAACCGGCCTCGGCGCACCAGCGCCGGTAGGCGACGCGCAGCGCGGGTTCGAGCAGGCCGCGCATGCCCTCGAGGTTGGCGAACCAGAAGTGGATCGACGCGCGCGCATCGCGTTCGAGCAGCGCGGGCAGCGTCGTTTCGCAATCGGCGAACAGGTCGCGCACCGCGCGCGCGACCAGTTCGCTGCGCCGATCGTCGAGCATCGCGAGCATCTCCTCCCACTGCGGGCCGAGCAGCGCGGCGGCGCGCCGCTCGCCGAGCTCGTGCAGGATCAGGGTCTCCGTCTCGTCGGCGGCGATGCGCTCGAGTCCGTGCTCGCGATCGCCGTCGAGCCGCCAGGCATCGACCGCGGCGCACAGGCCTGCCGCCGATGGTCGCTGTCGTGACAGCTCCAGGCGCGTGCCGAGCCAGCGCAGCAGCACGTCGCGCCGCACCAGCACCTGGTCACCGCGACTGGCCGCCATCGGCGGGTTCATGCCGCGCGCATGTTCGCGGCCGGTGATTACGATGGTGGCGCCCTCGCGCGTGTGCGAGGACACGCGCTCGGCGAGCACGAACTCGGGGTGGCGAAACCGCGCGAGCCCGGCCGCATAGACGAGCCCCGACGCTTCGAGGTGCAGGTTGGTGGCCGTCTCGTCGAAGGCGTCGACACCGGCGCCGATCGGCAGCCGCGCGAAGCCCGGCGCATCCTCGCCGGCGATCGCTTCCCAGCGCGCTTCGCGCTCGGCGATCCAGCGTCCGACTTCGTTCCGATCGGGGGATGCGTCGAGCGGCAAGCCGCGCTCCCAGCGGAAAAACTCGCGCATCTGCAGCAGGTAGATGCACAGCGAGAGATCGCGCGCGTATGCCGCGTCGGCGAGATCGCAGTTGCGCTGCACGGCCGCGGCCAGTTCGTCGAAAGCTGGCGTCACGTCCAGAGTCTACGCGACGTAGCGTTTGCTCGCGCGGCGCCGTCCCGGCCTGGATTTCTGGATGATTACGCCGCGCACCGCGGACAGGTCGGCGAGCGGAATGTCGGGGTAGCGAGGATCGAGCGCACGCAGCACCCAGGCCGCGGGTCCGGCACGCGCCAACTCGCGGAAGATCCACTGGTCGTCGCACCACGCGAGCACGAACGAGCCGTCGACCGCCAGCCCATCGGGCTCGATCACGATGACGTCGCCCTCGGAAAACTCGGGCAGCATCGAATCGCCGAGCACCATCAGCGCGAACGATTCACCCGACGTGCAGCCGCCCACCGGCTCGTTCGCGTGCCCGTTGCCGTCGGGACCCGGCGCGCCGAGCGTCTCGACGCGAAGCGGAAAGACCCGTGCTGCCGGACCGTCGCGCTTTTCGCTCATCGCCGGCTCCTGCCGGGGCGAGCGGGCATGGCCGAACCGTTCACGCGCTCTCAGATATAGAGCGTGATGTCGGCCGAACCGGCGAAGTCGAGGAAGGTGGTGGCGCCGCCGAACTCGATGCCGTCGATGAACTCAGACGGCTTGAAGTCGAACAGGTCCACGGTCATCTGGCAGGCGACGAACTTCACGTCGGCCTCGATGCATAGCGAGCGCAGTTCGTCGAGCGACGCGACGCCTTTCGCCTTCATCTTGTTCTTCATCATCATCGTGGCCATCGCCTCCATCCCGGGGAGCGCCTGCACCAGCACCGGCATCGGTACCGGCATCGGCATCGCGGGATTGGCCAGCGGGCTGATCTTGATGTCGCTCAGGTCCTTGCGCAGCAGCGCCAGGCCGTAGAACGTGCAGAAGACCTGTACCTCGTAGCCGAGCGCGGCCGCGGTGGAAGACAGGATCAGCGGAGGGTACGCCCAGTCGAGCGTGCCCTTCGTTGCGATGATCGCCATCTTCTTCTGTGTCATGCGTGTCCCTCCATCGGGTTCGCGTGGCGCCATGCCGGTCGACGCACGCGTGTCGGCGTGGCCGACGTGTTTACTTCTTGCGAATGAAGAACACGTAGCCGCCGCCCTCTTCGGTCGAGGCGAGCAGCTCGTTGCCGGTCTGCTTGGCGAACGATTCCATGTCCTTCACCGATCCGGAATCGGTCGAGGTGACGCGCAGCACCTGGCCGGAGCTGAGGTCGTTGAGCGCCTTCTTGGTCTTGATGATCGGCAGCGGGCAGTTCAATCCGCGTGCGTCGAGTTCCTTGTCGAAATCCATCCTCGATACTCCTTCCGTTGATCGATCGGGGTGCGGCCTGTGAGGCTGCAGGCGAACGAACGCTCGCACGCCAACCGATAATTACGCGTGATGGCGCGGGCCGCGTCCATACCCGCGACGGGTAAGCCGGACGCCCGCCCGGGCACCGGCTCAGTACCCTCCCTTGCCGAACGGCTTGGGCAGCCCCGCCACTCGCGGACCCTGCCGGGCCGGCTGGTTCGGGAACAGCTCGTAGAGCCTCGCCTTCCAGTCGGTACCCGGGTGAGCCTCGTCGAAGTCCTTGACCATGGCGCGGAAGTTCGGCGTGTGGCCGTTCTCCTGGAAGCGTTCGCGCAGGTAGGCGATCACCAGCCAGTGATCGTCCTCCAGCGCAATGCCCTCGGCCTGCGCGATCGCCCGCGGCGCCTCGTCTCCGAAGTCGGGTTCGAGCAGGAATCCCTCGTCGTCGGCCTCGACCTCGATGCCATTGATCAAGTACGCCAATCTGCGTCCCTCGCTTCACGCGCGATCAGAGTTGCCAGCCGAAAGCGACGCCCAGCGCGTTCTGGTGCATCTTCAGCTGCGCTTCGCCACCGCCCAGCGTGCCGGGCAGCGGGCCGCTGACCGACTTGCTGAGTCCGTGCGTGTACGCAACGCTCAGCTCCTTGCCGGTGCCGAGCTTCCACGTTGCGCCCAGCGTCAGGTGCTGTTCGATCACGCCGGGGGCGAGCATGTTGAAGAGTACCTCGTTCGACCGGATCGGTTGCCGGCCATGGCTGAACCCACCACGCAGCGTCAGCGTGTCGTTCATCGCATAGCTCGCCCCGATCTTGAGCACCGTCATGTCGCGCCAGCCGAAACCGGGCCCGCCGCTGGCGCCCAGCGGCGCCGTCGATGCACCGGTGTCGCCCACCGCCGCGACGCCGCTGTAATCGATGCGCTGCAGGTCGACCGCCACCGTGAGCGCCTGCGTGGCCTTCACCGCCACGCCAACGCCAAAGTTGGCCGGAATGTCGAACTCGCCGCGATCCGGGAACAGGCCCGCGTAGTCGTCGAACTTGCCCATGCGCGTCTTGGTCTGGTAGGTCGCGCCCAGCGTCACCGCGTCGCTGACGCGCCCCGTCCAGCCGACGCGCACGCCCCAGCCCGAAGCGCTGTCCTCGCCGTTGTTGGTGAGTTTGGCCGCATCGGAGCTCATCGGCGCAAACGGTTGCAGGCCGTACGCCGAGAAGCGCTGGTGGGCCAGGTTGAGCGTGATGCCCAGTGCATGGTCGGGATGCGGCTTCCACGCCAGCGTCGGTGCAATGAACAGCTGGGTGAGATCGACGCCGGTCCGGTCGGTCACGCCGAACGCCGAGAACGGCGACGGCCGGTAACTGGTGTTCATGCCGCCGTTGCCGTAGACCACCAGCCCGACCGCCATGTTCTGGCCGAGCATGCGGTTGTAGCCGAATTCGGGCACGTAGAACGTGCTGCGCCGGTTGCCTTCGTAGTTGCCGTCCAGGCCGAACCCGTTTCCGGAGATCGTCGTCTCGCGGTCCGGCCTGAACACGTCGAGCCCGACGTCCATCCGGCTGCCCACCCAGGCCATGCCGGCCGGATTGGTGGCGGCCGCCATCGCGTCCTGCGGCAGCGCGATGCCCACGCCGGCCATGCCCTTGGCCTTGATGCCGTAGCCATGCGAGAAATAACCGTTGGTCGCGCAGGCGAGCGGGCTCGCCAGGCTGACCGCAAACCCCAGCGCAATGAATACGCTCCGCTTCATGTCTCCCCCTGTGGTGTCGTGCTCGGGTCGACGCAAGGCCCGACAACCGTCCCGGAATCGCCCGGCTCGATGTTCGGAGCGCACCACCCGCGCGTCCATAACCCCGAGGAAGGGGCCGATATAACCACTATGGGGGATGGGGTATAGGTATCAGGCAGTGGGCCGCTGCTCGAAGCCGACGAACCGGCCACTCTCCGGTACCACTTCGAGTCGCTCCACGAGCGCCGCCGGCGGTCCGCGCCGTGCCCAGCGCACCAGGGCATCGACCGCCAACGGCTCGCCGGCCACCACTGCCTCCACCGAGCCATCGACGCGGTTGCGTACCCAGCCGGCGAGCCCGAGCGCGCGCGCCTCGCGCGCCAGCGACGCGCGAAAGCCGTCACCCTGGACACTTCCGTGGATTGCGAGACGCCGACAGATCATGGCGTCG
>CAZBTE010000017.1:0-4044 GCA_964494665.1 uncultured Limnobacter sp. | reverse complement strand
GCGTGGTGCACTCACCCGGGAGCGCGCTGCGCTACAGCAACCCCATCTCGAGTTGCGCTGCCTCGCTCATCATGTCCCGGCTCCAGGGCGGGTCCCAGACCAGTTCGACGTCGGCGGCGGCGATGTTGGGGATGCCCAGCAGCTTGTCGCGCGCCTCGTCGGCGAGCAGCGTTCCCATGCCGCAACCGGCGGCGGTCAGCGTCATGCGTACGTCGAGCCGGAAGCGCCCGTCGTCCAGTTGCGTGGCCTCGCAGCCGTAGACCAGGCCCAGGCTGACGATGTCGACCGGGATCTCGGGGTCGTAGCAGGTGGCCAGCACGCGCCACGCTGCCGCCTCCGCCGCGTCGGTCGTGGTCGGCGGGCCGCTACCGATGCCCATGCCGAGTTCCTGCGACGGGTCGAGTTCGAGCCCGAGCGCATCGGCATGGCGGCCATCGATGCGATACAGGTTTCCGTCGACCATCACGGTGAACGTGCCGCCGAGCTGCTGGCTGATGTAGCCGACCCGCCCCGCCTGCAGCGTCGTAGCAGTGCCCCAGGGCACCGCCACCGCCGGGCAGTCGCGGGTCAGCGTGACTTCCTGGATATCGCCGTGCCGGTAACCCATCACTTCTCCTTCATTCCGTCTTCGCCGGGTCGCTGGCACCGGTGATCGCGTTGTGCAGCGTGTGCCAGGCAAGCGTCGCGCACTTCACGCGCACCGGGAACTCCCGCACGCCCGCCAGCACTTCGAGTTTGCCGAAATCGCGGCCTTCGGGCGGCACACCCGTGAGCAGCGCATGGAAATCCTGGAACAGCGCCTCGACCGCCTCGACCGTCTGGCCCTTGACCGCCTCGGTCATCAGCGAGGCCGACGCGGTCGAAATCGCGCAGCCGTGGCCCACGAAGCTGGCGTCGGCGATCACGTCGCCATCCAGCCGCAGGTACACCGTGAGCTGGTCGCCGCACAGCGGGTTGTGGCCATCGGCGACGTGGTCGGCGTCGTCCATCTTGTGGAAATTGCGCGGGCTGCGGTTGTGATCGAAGATCACCTCCTGGTACAGCTCGCGCAAGTCGCCGTGACCGATGCTCATCGGCGCGCCCCCCGTCCGAACATCTCGCGCGCCTTGTCGATCGCGCCCACCAGCGCGGCGATGTCTTCCTCGTGGTTGTACAGCGCCAGCGACGCGCGCGCCGTGCCCGGAATGCCGAAGCGCGTCATCACCGGCATCGCACAGTGGTGACCGGCGCGGATCGCCACGCCGTCCATGTCGAGAATCGTGCCGAGGTCGTGCGGGTGGATGCCGTCGACCATGAACGACAGGATTCCGGCTTTCTCGGGCGCGGTGCCGATCAGCCGGACGCCGGGGATGCGCTGCACCGCGTCGGTGGCGCGCTCGAGCAAACGGTGCTCGTGCGCCGCGATGCGCGCCAGCCCGATCGCGTCGACATAGTCGATCGCCGCCGCCAGCCCGACCGCGCCGGCGATGTTCGGCGTGCCCGCCTCGAAGCGTTGCGGCGGATCGGCCCAGGTGCTGCCTTCGAAGCTCACGGTGCGGATCATGTCGCCGCCGCCTTGCCACGGCGGCATTGACGCCAGCACGTCGTGACGCGCGTACAGCGCGCCGATGCCGGTCGGCCCGTACAGCTTGTGGCCCGAGAACGCGTAGAAATCGCAGCCCAGCGCCTGCCCGTCGACCGGCTGGTGCGCCCCCGCCTGGGCACCGTCGACGAGCACCCGCGCGCCCACCGCGTGCGCACGCTCGATCATGTGCGCCACCGGGTTGATCGTGCCCAGCGCGTTCGAGACGTGCACCACGCCTACCAGGCGCGTGCGCGGCCCGAGCAGGGACTCGTAGACGTCGAGCCGCAACTCGCCGCGATCGTCCAGAGGCACCACCTTGAGCACTGCCCCGGTCTGCTCGCACAGCAGTTGCCACGGCACGATGTTGGAGTGGTGCTCCATGCCGGTGAGCACGACCTCGTCGCCGGCCTTCAGGTTCGCGCGCCCCCAGCTGTACGCCACCAGGTTGATCGCCTCGGTGGTGCCGCGGGTGAACACGATCTCCTCGCTGCGCGCCGCGTTCAGGAAGCGCTGTACCCGTTCGCGCGCGCGCTCGTAGAGGTCGGTGGCGTGCTGCGACAGCCAGTGCACGCCGCGATGGATGTTCGCGTTGGATTCGGTGTAGAAGGAGCGCTCGGCTTCGATCACCGCCAGCGGCTTTTGCGTGGTGGCGCCGTTGTCGAGATACACCAGGCGCTTGCCGCGCACCGGTCGCGCCAGGATCGGGAAGTCTCGCGCGAGCCCCACCGCATCGAGCGCGCCGGCATCCGGGGCGCCTGCGCCGATGGTCGCGTGCGCGCCCGCAACCGCAGTGGCCAGGGCGTTCATGACAGTGACAACTCCTCGAGCAGTGCGCCGCCCGGCAGGCGGGCGCGGATCGCTGCCGCCGCGCGCCGGCGCAGCGGCACCAGGCCGATGCGCGCGAGCGCCTCGGCGGCGAACGCGTACGTGAGCAGGTTACGCGCATGCGCCTCGTCCAGCCCGCGCGAGCGCAGGTAGAACAGGCTGGCTTCGTCGATCTGGCCGACCGTGGCCCCGTGCGCGCACTTGACGTCGTCGGCGTAGATCTCCAACTCGGGGCGCGCGTCGGCCTCGGCCTGCGGCGACAGCAGCAGGTTGTCGGTGCGCTGCTCGGCGTCGGTGCGCATCGCCCCGGGCGCAACGATGATCCGACCGGCGAACACGCCGCGCGCCGCGCCGTCGAGGATGCCGCGGTAAAACTCCCGGCTGGTGCCGCGCGGATGCGCGTGCTCGATGCGCGTGTGGTGATCGGCGTGGCGCCGGCCGTCCACGTGGAACAGCCCGTTGAACAGCGTCTCGCAGCCCTCGCCTTCGAAGCGCGTGACGATGTCGTTGCGCGCCAGGCGCGCGCCGAACGACAGCGAGTGCGACTCGAAGCTGGCGCCGCGCGCCTGTACCGCCTCGATGGTCGCGAGGTGAACCGCTTGCGCGTCTTCCTGTTGCAGCTTCAGGTGGGTGAGGCGCGCATCGGGCCCGGCGTCGATGCGCGTGACCGAATTGGTGAACGACGAGGACAGCGCATCGGCCACGGGCTGGCCCAGGTAGTGCTCGACCACGGTGGCCTGTGCGCCCGCGCCGGCGACGATGAGGTTCCGCCACTGGAACGCACCGTTCGGCGTGGCGGCGATGAATACCAGGTGCACCGGTGCGTCGAGCGCGACGCCGGGGGCCAGCTGCACGAAGGCGCCGTCGGCAGCCAGCGCCGCATTGAGCGCCACCGGGCTGGCACCATCCTCGGCACTGCCGAAGGCCGCCTGCACGCGTTCGGGCGAACGCGCCAGCACCTCGGACAGCGCACCGAGCTGCGCGCCGGACGGCAGCGCGCCGATGCTAGACAGCGACGCGGCGAACGCGCCGTCGACGAACACCAGCCAGTGGCCGGACGCGTCGTCGGCGCGTAGCTGCTCGAGCATCGCGTGCGGCGCCTGGCCGCTGCGCGAAGCCGCCGCCGGCACCACGTAACGCTGCTGGCCGAGGAACGCGAGCGAGGTGTGCCGGTAGTTCTCCATGCGGTGGGTCGGCCAGCCCTCGTCGGCAAACCGCTCGACCGCCCGCCGGCGGATCTCGGCCAGCCACGGCAGGCCGGCGCCCGGCAGGCTCGCGGCCTGCGTCCGGAACGTGGCGAGCCAGGTGTCTACGTCGCTCATCGTGCGGCCCCACCCTGCGAGGCTGCCGGCGTCTCGGCTGCCGCACCTGCCGGCTTCGGCTCGGAGATCCACGCATAGCCGCGCGCTTCGAGCTCGAGCGCCAGCTCGGGCCCACCCGAGTGCACGATGCGACCGCCCGAGAGCACGTGCACCTTGTCGGGCACGATGTAGTCGAGCAGGCGCTGGTAGTGCGTGATGACGATCATCGAACGCTCGGGCCCGCGCAGGCGGTTCACGCCGTCGGCGACGATGCGCAGCGCGTCGATGTCGAGCCCCGAGTCGGTCTCGTCGAGGATCGCGAGCTTCGGCTCGAGCAGCGCCATCTGCAGCACC
>CAZBTE010000016.1:0-16441 GCA_964494665.1 uncultured Limnobacter sp. | reverse complement strand
CCTTCACTTCGGCAAGCAGCCCCGACGCATCCGATCCCATCGCATCGTCGAGCATCGGATACATCATCTGCTCTTCCTTCATGTTGTGCGGCATCAGCACCTCGGCAAGCGCCTGCGTCGCGCGCCGGTACGCCGCGGCATCCTTCGCCTCGATCGCCGAGCGGATCTGCGAGAAGACCTCCTTCATCTGCTCGTGTTCCAGGCGCATCGTCACACTCGGGCCGGCCGCGGTCATGCCGGTGCGTTGCTCGAATGCCGGAAACAGCAGGTTCTCTTCCATCTCGATGTGGCGCTCGAGCCGCTGCAGGAACAGCGTTCCGTCACGCTCCATCGCGGCCAGGTCGCCGGCGGCGGCGGCCGCTGCGGCACGTTCAGCAATGCCGTCGATGAGGACGTGGTCCTCTTGCATGTAGTTGGTGATCGATTCCATCGTGACTCTCCTCGAAGTGGGTGGAGGCGATCCGTTCAGGGCCGCCTGAGGGCCGGCGCGGTGCTCAGGCGGCCGCCTTCTCCGGCTTGCCGGCCGGGCGCTTGACAACCACGACCGGGCATCCGCCCGTGTCGCTGCAGGGCTCGAAGCGCTTGCGGGTGGCGGCCATCGCCGACCAGCGGCGCACCGCTTTGGTCGTCGACTGCCCCTGCTGCGCAGCAGTCGGCGGAATCGGCTTGTCCTCGGCCAGCAGCTTCTCGACGCGCCGCAGCCCGAGGTAGGCCGCGCCGTAGGCGCCGTTCAACTGTCCGAGCCCGTTCGGCGCCACGTGGAAGCTCTCGCCGAGCGCGGCCTCGAGCGCGGAGACCATCGCCTCGTTGCGCGTCATGCCGCCGGTGAGCATGTAGCCGGGCTCCAGGCCCACGCGGCGCATCAGCTGGATCGCACGGCCGCCCAGCGAGATCATCGCCCCCATCATGATGTCCTCGGCGGCGATGCCGTTGGACAGGTGGTTGATCACCTCGGACTCGGCGAACACCGCGCAGACGCTGCTGATCGCCTTGGGCGACTTCGCGCGCATCGCGTAGGGCCCGATGTCCTCGGTGGTCAGGCCCAGATAGCGCGCGGTCTTCTCCAGGAAAGCACCGGTGCCGGCGGCGCACTTGTCGTTCAGGCGGAACGCCTTCACGCGCCCTTCAGCGTCGACCTTGATCGCCTTGATGTCCTGGCCGCCGATGTCGAGGATCGTGCGCGTGTCGGGAAACAGGTGCACCGCCGCCTGCGCGTGCGCGGTCAGCTCGGTGATCTGCGCGTGGCGAAACGGCACCGTGTAGCGGCCATAGCCGGTGGCGCCCACGTAGACGACCTGCGAGCGCTCGAGGCCGCAGTTCTTCATCAGGTCGTCGAAGACCGCTTCGGAGGCCTGCGCCAGCTTGAAGCCGGTGCGGCGCACCGCGGTGCCCACCACCTTGCGCTCGCTGTCGAGCGCGATCGCCTTGGTGTAGGTCGATCCGATGTCGAGTCCAGCAACGTAGAGCATTTTGGTCCTCCTACGCCAGCGCTTCGGCCGGCAGGGGCGTGGTTCCGAAGGCGTGCTCGCGTGCGACCAGCGCCGCACCGAGCGCGCCGCAGAAGTGCGCGTCGGGGCTCACGTTGATCTTCATGCCCACCGCCTGCTCGATCAGCTTCACCATCGCCACGTTGCGGCTCACCCCACCGGTGAAGGTGACCTCCGAATGCACGCCCACGCGCCGCGCGAGCGACACGCAGCGGCTGGTGATCGCCTGGTGCACGCCCATCAGCACGTCCTCCGGAAGGATTCCCTTGGAGAGGTGGCTGATGATTTCGGACTCGGCGAACACCGTGCAGGTGGTCGTGATGCGCACCGGGTTCTGCGACTGCAGCGCCAGCGGTCCGAGCTCGCCGAGCGACATCTCGAGCGCGTACGAGGCCGCGCCGAGGAAGCGCCCGGTACCGGCGGCGCACTTGTCGTTCATCGTGAAGTCGGCCACCTGTCCGTCGGGCTTGACCGCGATCGCCTTGGTGTCCTGCCCGCCGATGTCGATCACCGTTCGCGTGCCCGGAAACAGCGCCACCGCGCCGCGCGCATGGCAGCTGATCTCGGTCACCTGCTCGTGGCCGAACGACACGTTGTAGCGCCCGTAGCCGGTGCTGGCCACCCGCGCCACCTGCGCCTCCGCGATGCCGGCGTCGGCCAGCGCCGCCCGGAACGCGTCCTGTGCGATGGTCACCATGCTGGTTTCCATGTCGAGCAGCGCGCGCCCGACCACGTTGCCGTTCTCGTCGAGGATCACCGCCTTGGTCTGCGTGGATCCGACGTCGACTCCACCGACGTACTTCATGGCTGGGCCTCCTTCGTGGTGTCTGCGAGCTTGCCGGCTCCGGGCGCTGCACCGCCGCGCTGCTGCAGCGACTCGAAGAACGCGTCGACGCGGTTCTTGATCTGCGCATCGGACCAGTAGCGCGGGTCGATCAGGTCCGACTCGATGTACAGGCTCGGCATGTTCAGCCGCTTGTTGAGGTAGTTGCGCGTGTCGGCCATGCCCGAGGACACGAAGCGGCAGCTCTTGATGCCGTGGAACACGATGCCGTCGACGTCGTAGTCGCGGATCTGCTGGGCCAGCCGCTCGTGCGCGAAGAACTGGTTCGACAGCCCGCGCTGCGCGGCCAGCGCGGTGATCTCGGCCAGGCTCTCGAGCGGACGCGAGGTGTCGTAGACCATCTCGCCGGCGTCCATGCCGCCGGCGGCGAAGGTCAGGTAGTCGGAGTACGCGAATACGCCGCCCCAGCTCTCGAACAATTCGACCAGCCGGCGCATCGACACGTAGCAGGGCGTGCCCGAGAAGAGCAACCGGAAGCGCTCCTCGGCGACCCGGCCTTCGCCGCGCGCCACCTTCGCGCGCAACTGCTCCTCGAGGCGGCGCATGTACTCGACGCCTTCCTCGGTGCCGCGGTAGACGTTCATGATCCCGATGTAGGTCAGCCCGTCGAGCATCGCGTTGTACGGCGCCGGGCACAGGCGGTTGAGCGCCATCACGTTGTTCCAGTGGAACACCATGCGGTTGACCCGGTCCTGGACTTCGGCCAGCCGGTCGAAGTCGAAGCGCCGGCCGGTGATCGTCTCGCAGCGGGTAATCAGGTGGCGGAACTGCGCCTCGACCCACTGCGCGTCGGCCATGTGCTGCGCGTCGCCGCGGCGCACCTGCCAGTTGCCGGCGCGCTGGCCCGGCAGGTCGAGCACGAACGTGGGGGTCTTGAGCATGCGCTCCCAGATCTCGCCCCACTTGATGAAGGTGCTGCACATGTTGGACGCGATCGCGATGTCGGCCTTCGGGATCGTGCCGGCGGGATGCTGCTGCTCGCGCAGGATCAGGCCGACGTCGGCCTTCACGTACGAGCAGACGTCGGGCGAGTAGCCGTAGTCTTCCGATTCGCGCAGGTACTCCTCGGAGACCTTCCGCACGCCGGTCTGCAGCGAGTTGATCTCCGGGAACACCAGCTGGAAGTCGAAGGTGCGCAGGATCTCGACTGCGTTGCCCATCACGAACACGTTGGCGACGTTCTGGCCGCGCTCGCGCGCCAGTCCGAGGTCCGCGTACCAGGCCTTCATCATCTGCTGGCCTTCCAGGTGCGGATTGAACTCGGCGCTGGCGGGCGCGGCCGCTGCTGCCGCGGCGGGTTTCTCTACGGTGGCTGTGGTCATCTCGTGTCTCCGGTCAGGCGGTGGCGAACAGCAGCGACTCGGCGAAGGTCTCGAGCTGCATCGCCATCTGCTCGAAGGAAGTCATCTTTTCCTCGAACTCGAGGACCAGGTACTGCACGCCCACTTCGTCGAGGTGCTTGGACCAGGCGACCTGCTCGTCCAGCCCGGGCTCGCAGAACTTGGCCGCGGTGACGATCGCCGCGTCGGCCTTCGAGGTGCGGAGCATGTCCATCAGGTAGCCCTCCTTGGTCTTGCGCTCGTCGTGCTGGACCGGGCTCGCGGCCGAGCGCTCGACGAAGCTCTCGGCGAGCGCCCAGACCGGGTCGCCGCTTTCGGGCACGTCGGCGGTGAGCCAGCGCAGCCCGATCAGGAGGTCGTCGTCGACCACGTAGCAGTTGTCGTCGATCGCCTCGAGCATCTCGAGCGGCGGTTGCTCGCAGAAGCCGCCGACGAAGACCACGCGCGGCTTGTCCTGCGCCGGGCGGTTGCGTGCGCGGATTCCCGCGATCGCCCGTTCCAGGAGCGCGTTGTGCTCCTCGCAGGCAATGCGCGTGCGCGCCCGCACCAGCAGGTACGACTCGGTGCAGCTGAGCTTCCACGGCTCGTCGCGCCGGATCGCGTAGAGCTCGCGCAGCAGCTGCCGGTTGCGGTTGTAGGCACGGATGCTGGCACGCAGGCTCTCGTCGTCGGTCGGTCGCCCGGCCTTCTTCTCCATTTCGGCGCGCAGCCGCTGGTACTCGGCAGCGATGTAGCGCACCGCGCCCGGGGTGTTGACGTTCTGCGGCAGGTACAGGATCTGCGACAGCTGCTCGGGGAAGTTGCGCGCCCAGATGCCGCCCAGGTGCTTGGCCGCGTCGCAGATCGGATGGGTGACGAACCCCGAAAGGTTCCCGAGCGCGCCGTTCAGGCCCATCTCGGTGGTGGAGCGGCAAATGGAACAGATGAACGAGCCCATGTGGGCATCGGCGTGCTTCAGCTCGAGCTTGTTGCCGCCGCCGAGAAGTCCCACCGGCAGCAGGCCGGCCGCATGCGCGATCTCCTCGGGGAAATAGACCGGGAAGTGCCCGATGGTGCCGGTGAATCCGTCCGGCAGCGCGTCATCGGCGGGCAGCGGCGCCTGGCGCAGGGTGTTGCAGTACTCGAGGATCTCGTCGAGTTCGCTCTCGGGAACGTGCGGGGATTCGGGGGCCATCGCTTTCTCCTGGCGTCAAATACGTATTCCGGTACCGAAATACATAATTGAGCCGCGAGACACCCGGGATCCTTGATCTGGATCAAAGATCGATACTTTATCGATCTTTCAAAAATGTGGCACCGCACATATTGCGCCGCCGCAAGCACCGAGGCCGCTACCGGGCAGCCGCTCGGTCTTTCGACGCCGAGGCCACTTGAACATCACGTCCCCGGACACGCCGAGGACGCGTTGCCGGGAGAGGTCACACCCGGATCACCTGGCCTTTCAGCGACCACAGGATGGCCAGCACGTCGTTGCGCGTGCCCGCATCGATGCCGTTGCTCTCCAGCGCGGCCATCGCGTCGTCGACCACCGCGACGAATTCCTGTTCGCTGATGTTCATGCCCTTGTGCGTGGCCAGCATGTCCTGGCCGGTGTAGGTCTCGGGGCCGCCGGCACCGGCGCAGAAGAATTCGATCACGCGCTGCTCCACCTTCTTCATGTCGCTGCCTGCGTAGCGGATGCTCACCAGCGGATTGGCCCTATGGTTGTCGATCAGCGTGCGCGTGATTCTGGTGATGCCTTCGTGCCGGCCGAGTCGGTCGTACAGCGAGGTGGTCGTCGAGGTGGCGGTGTTCATGTGCATGCTCCTTGCGGGTGAAGTGGGAAGGGTGGGCAAAGGGTCGGATGACCGCACAGGAACCACGATGCCGAACCGGCGTTCCTCAAACGTTCCTCGGTGCGCGCGAGGTTGCGGCCGGTCAGTCCGGGCCGCACACTCGGTGGCATGAATGCTTCCGAACTCGCTGCGCGCGGCTTGCCGCTGCCGACCCTGCACCTGAAGTTGCTCGGCGGCTTTGCCGCGCGCATCGACGGCGCCGCGCTGCCGCCCGAGCGCTGGCCCAGCCTGCGTGCCGCGCAGTTGGTGCAGCTGCTGGCGCTGCAGCCACGACGGCGGCTGACACGCGACCAGGTGGTCGATGCGCTGTGGCCGCAGCTCGAGCCGGATGCTGGTAGCGCCAACCTGCGCAAGGCCGCGCACCACGCGCGCCATGCGCTGGGCCGGCACGACGCGGTGGTGATGCACGGGGGCGAGGTGCTGCTGTGGCCCGAGCGGCCGGTGCAGGTGGACGCCGAGGACTTCGAGCGCAGCGCCGACGCGGCACTGGCGCGGCGCGATGCCGCCGATTGCGCCGAAGCCGCCCGCGCCTATGGCGGCGCGCTGCTGCCCGGCTCGCTGTACGAAGCCTGGACCGTGGCCGCGCGCGAGCGGCTGCACGCCCGGCACCTCGAGCTGCTGCGTGTGGCCGGCCTATGGGACCAGCTGGCCCAACTGGAGCCGACTGACGAGCCCGCGCACCGCGCCCTGATGCAGCGCGAGCTGCAGGTCGGCAACCGCGCCGCTGCGCTGCGCTGGTACGCCCACCTGCGCGAGGCCTTGCAGGAGTCATTTGGGGTTGCGCCCGACCGGCAGACCGACGCGTTGTACGAACGCTGCGTTGCCGGCCTGCAGACCGGCGGCCCGGCCTTCGTCGGCCGCGCGCTGGCAATCGCCCAGGCGATGGCCTGGCTTGGCGTGGGTCCGGCCGAACGGGTCGGCGGCATCGTGCTGCGCGGGCCCGGCGGCATTGGCAAGACCGCACTCGGCCGCGAGATCGCGGAACAGGCCCGCGCCCGCGGCTGGCGCGTGCTGCGGGTGCAGGCCACCGGCGCGGGCCGCCCCTATGCGGTGGTCGCGGCGATCGCCGAGCGGCTGCTGCTGGAAGACCGTGCGCCGCTGGACCGCATCGGTGACGCTGCGCGCAACGTGCTGGGCTTGCTCACGCCGCTGGCAGCGCCGTCGAGTCCGCTGCCTGGCCCGCTGGGTCGCCACCAGGTGGTCGGTGCGATCCGGAGGCTGCTGGTCGCTTCGGCGGCCGGCGACGACGTGCTGCTGCAGGTCGACGGCGGCCACATGGCCGACGACGCGGATGCCGATGTGCTGATGCAGATCGCGATGAGTGGTGCTCCGGTGTGCGTGCTGCTCGGCGTGCGGCCGCCCGCCGCCGACACGGTGCTGGCCCGCGGCATCGTCCGGCTCGAGGGGGCTGGGGCGTTACGGGTGCTGGACGTGCAGGCGCTGGACGACGACGAATGCCGCCGCCTGGCGCAGCGCGCGGCGCCCACTCCGCTGGACGTGGAGGTGCTGACGCGCGTGGTACGCGCGGCCCAGGGCAACCCCTTCGCGGTCATCGAACTGGCGCGATGCGCGGCGTCAGCGCGCAACGATCGGCTGCCAGCCAGCACTGCGCAGGCTGTGCTGGCGCGGCTGTGCGACGTGCCCGACCCCGCCCTGGCGCTGCTCAAGTGGTTGGCCTTGTGCAGCGACAACTTCGATGTCGCCACCGTCGAGGCGCTGGCCGAAGCGGCGCTGGCGCCGGCGATGTCGGCGTTGGATGCGGCCTTGATCGAGGGCGTGCTGCTGCCGGCTGGCAGCCGCTATGCGTTCCGGCACGACATGGTGCGCCAGGCACTGGTGGACTCCGTGCCGCCGCACCGGCGCATGCAGATGCATCGCCTCATTGCAGAACTGCTGACCGAGCAGTCCGCAGCGCCGGCCGACATCGCCCACCACTGGCGCGCAGGCGGCAAGCCGCGCGAGGCCGTGCGCTGGCTGCTGGAGGCGGCGCGCGAGGCGGTGCGGCTTGCCGCTTTCAGCGACGCACTGCGTCACCTGGCGCCCGTGCTCGAGGTGGATGCCACGCACGCCGAAGCGCTGCGCCTGCGCGCCGAGTCGCTGGACGCCATGGGTGACCCGGCGGCGCTGGCCGCCTACCGGCTGGCGGCCGATGCGGCGGGCGGACCCGCCTCGCACGACCTGCTGGCCAAGGCCGCGCTGGCGCAGGTCAAGCAAGGCGACCCGAAGGGCGCGCTGGTAGTGCTGGCGGGGCTGCACCCGACCAGCGTGGAGGGCCGCTTGTGCGAAGCCCTGGCCTACAGCGGCGCGGCTGCGCTCGGTGCGACCGACCCGGTGATGGGTACGGCGAAGGCTGCGTTGGCACGCCGGCTCGCATTGCAGACCGGCGACACGGCGTCCATCGTCGTGGCCTCATGGGCCCAGGCCGCCGCCGCGCATGCACGCGGCGAACTGCGGCAGAGTGTCTGGGCCGATCTGCAGGAGACGGCGGCCGTGCCGCATCTGGCCCTGCGCGTGTTCGACGGGCATCTTTGCATCACACAACGCTTCCTCTACGGCGCGCGGCCCTACGCCGATGTGATCGCCTTCGCCGATGCGCTGGCCACCGAGGCCCGGCGGCTGGGCGCGGCGCGCGGCCATGCCTTCGGCACCACCTTGCGCGGCGAGGCCGAATGGCTGTCGGGCGACCTCGACTCGGCGCGTCAGCACTTGCGCGACGGCGCGCGGCTGCACCGCTCGATCGGAGGCGCGGTCGGCGAGGCCCTGTCGCTGCAGCGCCTGGCCGAACTGGCGCTGCACGAGGGGCACAAGGCCGAGGCGCGCGCGCTGGTGGACGAGGCGCTGGACCTCGCGCGACAGACGGACATCGGCTTTCACCTGCTCGACCGCATCTACGGCACTCGCATCTCGCTGCACTCCGACGACCCGGCAGCGGCGCTGCACGTGATGCACGATGCCGCAGCGTCGGTGCGCGGGCCGCTCGAGACCTGCCCGGGCTGCCGCATCACCTTCGCGGTGCCGGCGGCGATTGCGGCGGCGCGCGCCGGCGAGGTGGCGTTGGCCGAGCAGCACGAAGAACAGTGCGCCTACCTGGCCAACGTGGTGATGCGGCTGCCGGCATGGCACGCCGCGCATGACGAGGTTCGCGGTCACATCGCCGCGGCGAAGGGCGCGGCCGCCGACGAGACGGCGTCGCACTTCGCGGCCGCGGTCGCGCGCTTTCGTGGTGCCGGGCAGCCGGTGGACGCGGCGCGCTGCGAGCGGCTGGCGGTGCTGGCCGTGTCGGGCCGGGGTCTCTGAACGGCCAGCTTGGTCAGATGTCGCCGCTCTCGAGTTTCCTGCGCGCCTCGCGTCGTTCGATTGCCTTCGTCTTGCGTAGCTGGTCGTATTTGATCTTGACGAGCTTTTCCTGGTGCTCCGCTTCGGCGAGACGATTGGTGAGGGCTTCGGCGTCCGCCGGTTTCGATGGGTCGGTCTGGAGCATGAAGGCGCCGAAGAGGATCCGCCGGGAAGCGAGTTCATTGAGTTCGCGTTTCTCGTCCCAGGCGAGGCGGAAATCCTCTTCCGTGTTCCCGCGCTCCCAGGCGCGCAGCTTCGCGCCGTTCGTGTACTTCGCCAGCGCCGCGCGGTTGCGCACGGCGATCGTCTTGACGTCGTTGCGCTCGCGCTCGTTCCATTGCTCCTCGGACCGGGTGAGCTCGCCGCCGATCGGTGTGGCGAGCACAGGTGGATGCTCCCGCGTCAGGCCCAGGTTCTCGGCCTTGCGCAGCACGGCCTGGTCCATTTCCGCCAGCAGTTCGTGCTTGCGCGCCTCGATTGCCATGCGTTCCTTGTGTTCGATGGCGGCGGCTTCCTCCTTGAGCCTGAACAACTCCGCCGACATCGCCTTCATTTCGACTTCGAGCTGTGCAATCCGTTGCTGCATGTCCTGGTTCTCCGATGCCCTCATCGCAACGGATAGGTTCTTCATGAACTCGGTCTCGGCCGCGGCAACCTTCGCCTTGTGTCCGGCCTCCAGCTCCACCCGTTTCAGCTCGAACTCGACATCGACCTGCCTGAGCTTCTCGCGGTACCCGGTGTCCAGTTCGCGTGCGTATTCGCGCAGGTTGCGCGATGCGTCCGCCATTTCCCGGTCGCGCTGCCTCTTCTTCTCGGTGCGCTCCTTCTGCGCTGCGCTGCGCTGATCGCGCAACTCCTTGTCGGTCTGCGCGCCAGCGGTGCCGCCGGGCAGCCAGGCGAGCGTGAACAGCATCAGGAAAGCGGTGATCGTTTTCGCCATCGGTAATGCCTTTCAGATACCGCTGCACGCGATTGTCAGATCGACCTGGTAGGAGCCCACGACCTTCCGGTCCTTGCCCTTGCCCTCGGTGCGATCGATCTTGCCGACGATCCTGAAGCCGCTGTCGTCGAAGGTGGTGATGCGCTTGCCGCCGTGGAACTTGTAGCTCGCCTCGCCCGCCTTCATGGTGATCGTGGCCCCGCCCATGCTTCGCGAAGTGCTGGCCACGATCGCGAGGCCGTCACCGTCGAGGTCGCGAAGTGATTCGGGCCGGTGGGTCGGATCGGAGAGTGCCCGGAGCCAGTCCCAGGGCTGCTTGTCCGCGAAGCAGGCCGCCTTCACGTCGATCGAACGACCGTCGACCGAGCCCTTGATGGTTCCATTGAATTCGCTCGCCGACACATGAACCGCGGTGCTTGCCAGGCAAGCTGCAAGTAGAAGCGATGACACTCTCACCCGACGCTCTCCCAAAAGTTCGCTGATGATCAATGAATGCGTTGCCGCGACCAGCACTTCAATTACCACAGTTCCGGCCGCGTCGACATGCCTTTTGCCGCCGGTCGGCGAGGATTGCGTGTTGCCGGTCATGCAGGACGCTCGCGTTTCAGCATGATTTCGGAAACGGGGTAGTCCGCTCTTGACACGCATGGTGCTATTGCTTCAAGTGAGTTCTCCGCCGCGACTCACCTGCCTGCGAGTGCCCATGATGGATCCCGCTGACCTGTTTCGTCCTCATCTGGCTCCTGCCGAGCGACTCGAATGGTCGGCAATCGCCGGCCCGGTCGCTGCGACAGGCGCCCAGCGCCTGTTCAGTTTCGTGTGGACGAGCGGGCTGGCGTTCATCGTCACCGTCCTTGTCGGCGTCGAGGGAGCACTCCCCAACCTCGCGTTGCCGGTGCTCTTCATCGCGGTCTTCCTGCTGTCATTGCTCGCGTCCAGGGCATTCACACGACGCGCCGGCAACCAACCGAGGGCCTACGGCATCAGCGATCGGCGCGTGCTGGTCCATGTGGACGGGGCGTTGCAGTCCTTCGGCCCGGGCGAGCTCGCGACGCTGGAGGTCGATCGCCAACCGGACGGCAGCGTCGATCTCTTCTGGGGCTGGAAGGAGCCAACCTACCTTGAGAGGGGGCGATACGGGGAACCCGAGGGGGCCAACCCGATGAAGTTCCACGTGCGGAGTCGGACCGAGCGGATCGGGTTCGTCGGACTCGCGAGCGAGGAGCCTGCCCGGACGCTGATCCATCGACTCGTCCAGCGCAATCACGACGCGGCGGCGACCGCGGTGGAACTGGCCGTGCCGATGCCACCTCCCGCATCGACATCGGATGCCGGATCGAATGCGTCGGTTTCGCCGAAGGGTACCTCTGCCGCGACGACGCCGGGCGCCGACTGGCACACGGTGTGCGAACCGGCTTCGGGTTTTGCGATCGATCTCCCCGGTGCCTGGCAGTCGCGCGTCGGCCTGCTCAAGCGCACACGTGTGCTGGGTGTCCTGATCGAGAGCCCGGAAACGAAGTGGTTCGATTCGCCGGGCCCCGGCTGGAATCGACTCGAGGCGAAGCCCGCGGTCGACAGCGCCGTCCTGCAGATCGACCTCGATCCGCCGAACGCACCGGCCGATCTGGCGGCGGTGGCCAACGACAAATGGTCGAAGATCGCCAACGTGACATTGCTCGACACGCATCCCGACCTGCGCATCGGTGGCCTGGCGGGGTTCGGTGTCACGCAGAGCCTGAAGGGCGCCGGCATCGGAGCGGGCGGCATACGGATCGGCGATTCGATCAAGGCCGATCTGCTCCAGGTCCAGATGTGGCTGCGCGGCGCCGGCCATTCGGTCCATGTGATCCTGGTGGCGCCGAGGGATGCGACGGCATTGCGCGAGGCGATGGAGAAGGCCGTTGGCACCTTGCGTCTCGAATGATGCGAATCACTCCCCGAGGTCGAGCATGAGCGTTTCCGGCACCCGCAGTTCCCGAGGATGGCAGCGCGGGTGCGCCCGCCTGCTCACTGCCATCCTGCTGACGCACGCCATGGCGCCGCTCGGCTTCGCGAACACGCCTCGGCCCTCGATCGAGGGCCAGGTGAAGGAACTCGAGTCGCTCGCCGCCTTCTCGGCAGATGTCCGTCGCACCCTGGATCGGGCAGTGTTCGATGTCGAGGCACTGCTCGATACGCTCGACTACGACGCCGGGAAGATCGTCGATTTCGTGCGCGATGAGATCGCGTTCGAGCAGTATCCGGGACTGCTTCGCGGTCCGGAAGGAACACTGGCCAGTCGCAGCGGCAATGCGCTGGATCAGGCGGTGCTGCTCGCCAAGCTGTTGCGCGAAGCCGGCCATGATGCGCGGGTCGCGCGCGCGAGCCTGAGCGACCAGCAGGCGCACGCCCTGCTCGCACAGATGCAGCGCAAGGACCACAAGCCGTCGCCGATCGGGGACGCAGAGGCGGCGTTCCGCGCCTACGTTAAGCATGGCGCGGTCAAGGCAACGGACGCAGGGGCGCGGGCAGCGGTGAAGGAACTCTTCGAGCCGCTGCCGGTCCTTGCCGATGCGCAGCGCACTGAGGCAGGCGCCACCGCAGACTTCATCCGCAAGCAGCTCGGCGAGAAGGGCGTGACGCTCGGCAAGCACGGCGCAGGCGGCGGTGGCAGCGGCGACGCAGCGCTCCTGCAGGAGGCGCGCGACTACTTCTGGGTTCAGTCGCGCGAGAAGGCCGCGTCGCCGTGGAAGGACCTTCACCCGGTCTTCGAGAACGACCGAATGCTGGCCGGCCTGAAGTTCGCGACCACCTTCAGCGAGCAGGTGCCGAAGGAGCTTCTGCATCGCTTGCGCATTCGCCTGTTCGTGGAGCGCTGGAAGGACGGCGTGCTGGAGGCATTCCCCGTTTCCGACGCCTGGGAGCGCCCGGTCGCCAATCTCTGGGAAAAGCCGATCACGGTCGGCGTGATCCCGAACACCCTGCTCAACGTGGCGGGGACTTCCCCGGACATCGAGCGGATCGTCGAGAAGGCCGAGTTCTTCGTGCCCTTGCTGATGGACGAAGTCGCGCCCGGCGCGGTCTTCTTCGACCGCCATGGCAATCGGATCGACCCGATGGCTGCGGCGGCGCCGGGCGCCGGCTTGTTCGCTTCGATCCAGGGCGCTTTTGGCCAGGCGATGGGCAGGCTGGATCCGGGCAAGCCCCTGCCGTCGGTCTCCGCCCAGTGGACCGAGTTCACGCTGATTGCCCCGGGGGGCGCCGAGCAGACGCATCGCCGCACCACCTTCGACCGGATCGGGCCTGCCGCGCGCGCCGCCGCCGCGCCACCCGCCACGCTGCAGCCGGCCACGCCCGCGCAGCTTCGCCCCTTGCTCGAACGCCAGACGGTGATGGTCAACGTGGGCGCCACCTCACGGGCGCTCGCGGTCGATCGATCGCTCGAGTACATCGAGGACAGCATGGCAGCGCTCCTCGCGATGACGCGGGGAATCCATCGAACTGGCGAGATCACCGCACCGCCGGCGAATGCCAAGGTGAGCGCCGCCTGGCCGGGGCAGATGACGCTCTACGCGAAGCTCGACGAAGCGGCGGCAGTGTCCGCGCAACACCGGATCTACCGCTCGGCGCCGGCGCTGGTGATCCACCGATCGGCATTGCTGGCCGAGCCCGGGGTTCTCGAAGGCATCGACATCATCACCAATCCGCGCCGCGCCGTGCGTCGTGCCGGCTCGCCGTTTCTCGACCCCGCTGTGCTCGTCGATGTCGGCGTCTGGGAAACGCAGAGCGAAGGCACCGTGCTGAACCAGGACGGCAAGGTGCTCAACACCGCGCTGGCCTTCGAGCAGGCCCGATCGCAGGGGCACGCCGCCGTACTGGTGATGCCGGGCGAGGCGCTGCCGGCCCTGGCCGCCTCCGCCGACAGCCTGCAGCATATGCGCAACGACCTGGCCAACGGCTATGCGGTCATCGCCCCGAGCGCCGAGGCCGGCCTGGCCCGCCTGGGTTGGTGGCGCGTCGATCCGGTGACAGGCCAGACCCTCGGCATGCTGGCCGACGGGCGCGGTTCCGCGATCACCGAAGCGCTGGTCACCTATTCCAATGCGATCTCGCAGGCCTTCCTGGTGGTGGGTCTGATGGGCTGTCTGGCCGACGCGCATCGCAGCGGTAACACGCCTGCGGGAGCCCGTCGCGGTGCCTGCTGCCTGGCGTCGAACTTCCTGCTGTTCGGCGTCGGCTGGCTGGGTGGCGTGGTCACAACGATGCACGGCACGGCCCAGATGGGCGGGGCCGCCGCCAGGGCGTACCTGGCCAGGGTGGCCAAGACGAGCGTGCTCTTCGATTCGACAACGTCGCTGATCTCGGTCTGCAACTGAGCCGACGATTCACGGTGGAGCTCGCATGACACCTGGGTGGTCGCGAACGGCGAGCGGGCTGGCGCATCTCGGGTGCTCCGCGGCGCTCATCGTCGCCTTGGCTGGGTTCACCATGCCGGTTTCGGCCCAGCCGGCCTTCCACGAATCCGAGCCCAACGACGCGCCGGAATCGGCCAATCGCATCTCGGGCGAGGTGCGCATCATCGGTGCGATGCCGAGCGGCGACCAGGACGGTTTCCTGTGGACGGTGTCCGACGTTGACGCGACGATGCCGTGGACCTTCGGCTTTCAGGGTGTGCCCGGCACCCTGAGCGTGATCGAAGTGATCCGGCTCGAGTACGCGGCCGATGGCACGACGCTGACCGGCCGCAAGACGCTGTTCAAGCTCGGAAGCCGCGACGGAAGCCGCCAGGCGGTGGCGGAGAACTTGCTGTTCGAGCCGGGCGATTATCTCCTCGGCCTGGCGCGCGGCGGCCGCGGCGGACCCTATCGCCCGCCGGCCGACAGCATCGGCTTCGGCGCATCGAAAAAGGCTGACCCTGCCGGGCAACCCGGGGCGAGTGCCGAGGACGACGACGAGGGCTACCGTCTGACGATCGAGCGGGGCAAGCCCTTCGCGAACGCCGGCGCCGCTGCCGACAACGGCCGGAAAGAGCGCGCGACCGCGATGACTCCGGGCCGCCGGGTATCGGCCTACGCGTCGGGCGAGGAGAACTGGTACCGGTTCACGCTGGACGGCAAGGCTGCCGCGAGCCGTTGGGATCTCTCCGCGCAGGTGCCCGTGGGGCGGAGCGCGATGCTCGAACTGGCGGACGCCAAGGGCGCGAAGCTCGCCGACGCGCAGTCGGACGAGCGCGGCGCGATGAGGCTGCCGGACCTGTCGCTGGCGGCGGGCAGCTACCTGGTGAGGCTCAAGGGGGAGGCCGACCTTCTGCACGCGCTGGCACTCGAGCAAGCCGGACTGCGCGTCGACGGCGAGGAGGCGGAACCCAACGACCAATGGGCGCTCGCCAATCGAGCGGGCCTCGATTCGCCCCTGCAGGGGCGCTTCCAGCGCAAGGGCGATGTCGACCACTTCACCTTCGAGATCGGTCCGGAGGCTGCCGATCGCCGGCTCGCGCTGGAGGTCGCCGCCGCGCCAGCCGGCCACTACGAGGCTTGCCTGCTCGATCATCGCGGCAACCCCTTGCAGTGCCGCGCCGGCGGCGGCGTTCAGCGCCTCGGTTCGCTGGTCCTCGAGGCCGGCGTCTACGGCGTCAGGCTGGGTCGCGGCGCCGAAGGGATGGGCTACACGCTGCAGTTGGTCGAGGACGGCGCCCATGCGCCCGGCCTGGAGGCCGAGCCCAACGATTCGGCCGCGCTTGCCACCAGCGCTCCGGCCAAGCTTCGGATCAAGGGTTCGCTCACCGAGGGCGACCAGGACTTCATTCGCTTCGGCCTGGCGGGCGAGGCGCAGTTGTGGCGCTTCCAGGTCAACGGCACCGGAATCCACGAGGTCGCCTACCACGACGGCGCGGGCGCGCGCGCCCAAGCCATCCGCGCGCGGCCCGATCAGCGCCGGGTCGTTCTCGAGAACCTGTTCCTGCTGCCCGGCACCCACTACATCTCGGTGAGTGGCCGTGCCGATGGCGAATACACGCTGCTCGCCCGGCCGCTCGGGCCCCCCGACGCGAACGGCGAGCTCGAGCCCAACGACGACGTCACCCGGATGCAGCCGATCCGGATCGGCCAGACGCGTACCGGCCTGCTGTCGGATCTTGCCGACCGCGACAACTACCGCTTCCACCTGGCCGATCACGACCACGTCCGGCTGACCATCGGCCCGCCCCCCGATGGCGAGATTCGGGCGCTTCTCTACTGGGACGACAAGGCAGTCCGCGAGTCGAGGGGCCATCGCAGCGGCGAGCCGCTGGTGCTCGAGGGTCTGTTTCCGCCCGGCGACTACCGGCTGGAGCTGATCGCCGCGAAGGCGAGCGAAGCCGAGTACCGGATCGATTTCGCCAGGCTCGATCGCTTCGCCTGTGCAGGCGATTGCGAGCCCAACGACAACCTCGCCTTCGCGCGCCCGGTTCCGCCGGACGGCGTCCTGCGCGGTCGGGTCGGCGAATGGCGCGACGACGACTGGTACGCGTTGCCGGTCTTCGACGCCGATACTGCCCTGGCGATACGCATCGAGCAGCGACAGAACGTGGCGTTGCTCGCCTTCGAGGGCGATCGCGACACGCTGGTGCGCGACAAGTCCGGCGACGTTGCCGGGGTGATACCGGCCGGCGCGCAGCGCTACCTGCGGGTGCGCGGCGACGG
>CAZBTE010000015.1:0-16943 GCA_964494665.1 uncultured Limnobacter sp. | reverse complement strand
GCACCGTGCCGAGCAGCCAGAGCACGATCACGCCCATCATCGCGTAGGCCCAGACGGCGCTGACGATGAATTCGGTGAACACCGGCCACATGCGTCGCATGTTCCATGCGTGCAGTCCGGACCAGTTCCTGATCAGCACCTGCATGCCGCCGGTGGCCCAGCGCAGGCGTTGCCGCCACAGGCCGCGGAAGGTCTCGGGCATCAGGATCCAGCACAGCGCATTGGGTTCGAAGCGCACGTCCCAGCGGCGCGTCTGCAGCTTCCACGACACGTCGACGTCTTCCGTCAGCATGTCGGTGCTCCAGTAGCCGACGTCGTGCAGCGCACGGCGCCTGAACGCGCTCACCACGCCGGAGACGGTGAACACGCGCCCGTAGGTGCGCTGGGCACGCTTGATGATCCCCACGATCGAGGAGAACTCGCCGACCTGCAAACGCCCGAGCAGTGTCGAGCGCGTACGCACGCGCGGGTTTCCGGTCACGGCGCCCACGCGCGGCGAACGGAAATGCGCCATCAGCCAGTGCACCGCCGACGGGTCGAGCAGCGCATCGCCGTCGATGCAGACGAGGAATTCGGCACGGGTCATCGCAGCCGCCGCGTTGAGCGCCGCCGCCTTGCCCTGGTTGTGCGCCAGCTGGATGACGCGCAGCGCCGGAAAGCGCTCGGCAAGCCCGCGAAGTGCAGCCAGGGTGCCGTCGGTGCTGCCATCGTCGACCGCCACCACCTCGAGGTGCGGATACTTCGAGGCCATCAGCCATTCGATCGTCTCGACGACGTGCGTTTCCTCGTTGTGGCAGGGCACGATCACGGCCACCGTCGGATACTCGTCGAGTTCGGGCGGCTCGTCCGGCTTGCCACTGCGGCGTTCGTAGTGGAACCAGTAGTACAGCGCGCCGGCCATCCACAGGTACGCCATGAACAGCGGGTAGTAGAAGACGAAGGCCAGCAAGGCCTCGGCCGTTGCGGAGAGGGTCAGGCTGTTCATTGCGGTCAAGGCTCCGGAACCGCTCGCACCGAGAACGCCGGCACGAGCCGGCGCAGCTTCGGCGCGTCGGCGTGCGGGTCGTCCGGGTAGTAGCCGATGTTGCGTGCACCGGCGAGCTCGAGCAGACGGATCCAGCCGGTCAGCTCGCCGTCGGGCACCGGTCGCTTGCTGCGCCAGTCGCGCGCCTGGAGTTCGAACACCGTGCGCGCCAGGCCTTGCGGCTGTGCCGAGACCGCAGCGACGAGCGATTCGAAGAAGCGCCGTGGCGACCTGGAGGCCTCCAGGTACGGCATCGCCATCAGCGCGGTGAAGTCGTAGGCCTGGAGGAACGCCGGCAGCGATTGCGCGTACCAGGCCTGCGCTGCCGGTTCGACGGCGGGCGCCGCATAGAGGTTGCGCGCGGTCTTCAAAGGCGCGTTGAACGTTTCGGCGGCGGCGGCGAGTTCACGCGTGAAGTCGACCAGCCACTCGGTCTTGCGGCGCGACCACTCGGCCGCCGCGCGCGGCTCTGCCCGAATCGCGTCGACCGACTCCGGCAGGCCCCAACGGTCGCGGTAGACGGCGCGTGCCCACGGGCTGTCGTCTTCGTGGTCGCCGATCAGCGCGTCGTCGTGGAACAGCAGGCCGCCGAAGCGTGCATGGCGGCCGAGATCGGCGTAGATCGACGCGATGGCCGCGCGGGCGCGCGGGGAGAACGGCGACAGTCGCCGATAGGTCGATCCCGACTTCCCGTGCGCCGCCTGCACCACGTCGTCGCGCGCCGGGTGCCCCTCGGGCAGCCGGAACGCCAGCACCGGCATCCATGCGTAGACGCGCACGTCGACGCGGGTCTCGAGCTGCCAGGCGACGCGGTTGAACAGGTCGGCCCGCATCGGCATCTGTGCGCTCGGGAAGTACAGTGCGTCGGCCTCGCCGTCACCGTCGGGATCCGCGTACGCCTGCAGGTAGACCGTGGTGGGCCGGATCGCCTTGACGCGCTCGAGCAGCGCCGACAGGTTGCGCTCCTGCTCGTCGGGGTCGGCGCTGTAGACGTAGTCGAGGTCGACGTGGACGACGCGCTGCGGGGGCTCGGGCCAGACGCGCTCGACCTCGTCGACGAACTCGCCCAGCTCTGGGCTCGATTCGACGATGATGCGGCGGATCCGGTCGAGGGAGTCGCCCTTCGCGTTGACGCCTCCCTGGAGCGTGAGCATCAACGGCATGCCGAGTTCGTGCGCGATTCGCTGCGTCGCGAGGTTGTAGCGTCCGTAAGGCCAGACCATCGCGCGCGGCGCCTTACCGGTCTCGCGTTCGATCAGGCGCGCGTTGCGCTGCAGGTCGTCGCGGATACGCGCGGTCCAGGCGTCGTCGCTCTCGTAGCTGCGCGTGGCCGGGTCGTAGATGCGGGCAACCCCGGCGGGCTGCTCGTTGCCCTGGGGGTTGGCGATCACGCCGCGATGCAGCCCGTAGGAGTGCGAGGCGACCTCCACCAGGCCCGACGCCGTCATTTCGCGCACCTGGGCCCACGACAGGAAGGTCTCGCGCGGCACCTCCTCTCCGTCGTAGTCGACCATCGCACCGGCAGGCGCATCCATCCAGCTGCCGACCAGCGCAATCACCGCCGGATAGCCGAACAGCTTCAGCACCGGATAGACGTGTGCGTGGAAGTCCGCATAGCCGTCGTCGAAGGTCAGCAGCACCGCCTTGTCGGGCAGCGCGACGCCGCCCTCGCGCGCCCGCACGATCTGTTCGAGGCTGACCGGGTGATAGCCGTTGTCGCGCAGCCAGCTGAACTGCGCGACCAGGTGCGAGATTTCAACGCCGTAGCGGCCGGCGCCCGGCGCGGCGGCCGGCAGGCCGTCGCCGGGAATTTCGTGGTACGACAGCGCGAGGAACTCGCCCGGCGCGAGTGCGGGCGCGCGGGCCGACGCCGGCTGTGCAAGCAGCGGCACGAGCGCCGCTGCGAGCAGGCACAGTACGTGACGTAGCGAAGCGGACTTCACCTCAGAATCTCCCGTCGAGGCTGAGCGTCGCGAAGCTTCGACCGCTGCGCTCGCCGTCGTACGGCCGCAGCAGCCGACCGATGCCGTAGCGCAGGTACAGGCGGCGGTCGATCTCCCAGATGTGCTCGTAGGTCAGGCCGAGCATCGAGCCGCTGCCGAAGTCCTCTTGCCGATAGCTGCCTGCCGTCGCAGCCAGTCGCTGCGCGAAGCTGCGCTCGTAGCGCCGCCACGTGAGCCACTGGACGGCGGCCTCGACGCTTGCAGTGGTGTCGCTGGCGGGATTGAAGTACGGTGCGCCGTCGAGCGAATTGCGCGATGCGCCGAGCGAGGCCGTGGTCTCGAAGCGCCACCGCGGCGTGCTCGACCAGCGCTCGTACCACGAGGCCCAGCCGGCGGCGCGATCGTTGCCGTCGCTGAAGCCGAGGCGGTTCGCGCCTGCGGCGAAACTGCGCGACTCGTTCACCGCGTAGCGCACGATCGCAGCCGCTTCGTTCGCGCGCACGTCGGCGCGCCAGGCCTGCATCGGCAGGTTGCTCGAGACGGTGCTGCCGAGCAGTTCGGCCGACCAGTGATCGCCGAACTCCCAAATGGCGCTCGCTTCGAGGCCCGTGCGCCCCGATGAACCGCCGGTCACCGCGGCGGTCAGCCTGGCATCGCGCGTGCGGTATTCGACGCCGAGTCCCTCGCGGTGCCAGCGCACGCTGTCGTCGGCGAAATCGGCGTGCGCGATCGAGCCCTGGGCAAAGACGCGCCACCGATCGGCGAGCGGCTGCGTGTAGAGGCGGGCGTCGAGTCGCCAGTCGTCGGTTCCGGTGGGCGTGGTGTCGCTCGATCGCCCGAAGCCGCTACTCAGCACGAGTTCGCGCATCCGATGCACGCGCCACGAGTCCTGGGCGCGCTTCACGCGACTGTCGTCGGGGCGCCGGTCGAGCGCCTCGCCGAGTTGCGCTCGGGCTTCGGTCCACTCGTGCACGTCGAGCAGCGGCTGCACGCGTTCGGCGTGCAGCCCCGCATTCCCGGGATCGACGGCCAGAGCGCGTCGAAACTCCTCGTCAGCCAGCCGGGGCCAGCCACGCGCGTAGGCGGTGGAACCGAAAGCCTCGCGCACCGCGGCGTTGTACGGAAACGCATCGCGCAGCGAGTGCGCCATGCGCTCGGCTTCCTCGAGCCGGTCGCCGAAGACGCGGCCGAGCACTGCGGCGGACCGGGCGGTCACTGCGTTGGCGTTGCCGCGGTGCGCCGAGCGCAGCGGCGGCGTGCGCGCGGCAAGCGCATCGGCATGCGCGATCGCCTCGTCGAGCCGTTCGCTCTCGACCAGCGCGAAGAACAGGCCGAGCGAAGCGGCGAAGTCATCCGGCTTCGCGCGCAGGGCCTCCTGGTACAGGGCGGCTGCCTCTTCGGGTCGCCGCACCTCCAGCATCGCGTCGGCGGCCGAGGCCAATGCGTACGCCGGCACCGGAATTCCGGCGTCGAGCATGCCCCGGTAGAGCGCGACCGCATCCTCGGGGCGGCGGCGCAGCTCGAGCGCGACGATCCGGTCCGCGAGGAGCCGGCGCTCGGAGGCGTCGAACGCTGCGGGCGTGGCGGCAGCCGGGCCGCGCAGTGATTCTGCGAGCCGTGCCGCTGCGGCATCGCTGCGCCGCAGGGCGCGGTCGAGCCAGGTGAAGCGGGCCTCGCCCGATTCGATGCGTTCCTGGATGCGGCCCCAGCGGATCTCGATCGCGGCCTGGTCATCGGCGATCGCAGCGGTCTCGGCGGCCGACAGCAGGCCGGGATGCCGCGCCGCGACGCCCGCGGCCAGGCCGGGTGCTCCGAGGCGGGCGGCCGTGCGGACGAGCCCGGCCTGCGCTTCCTTCGAGTGCGGATCTGCGGCGAGCGCTTGCTGGTACTTCGACAGTGCGACCGGCCATTCGCCTGCGAACTCGGCCACGTTGGCGCGCGCAACCAGCAAGTTGGCGCGGCCAGGCCCCGTCGGCGCGGCCGCGAGCGCTTCGTCGAGCAGTCGCGCGGCTTCCTCGTGCCGGCCCCGATCGGACATCACCAGCGCAAGCCCGATCCGGCTCGCCTGCCGCTCGGGATACATCGTGGCCGAGCGTCGGTAGACCGATTCCGCGAGATCGAATCGCTGCAGGTTCCGCGCCGAGCGGCCGATGCCCTCGAGCACGTAGGCGGGAGCGCCGGCCAGGTCGAGCCCGGACGCCCGGGCCAGCGCCTCCGCGTCCCTCCCGGCCCAGCCGAGCACGACGATCGTGTCGAACAGGATTTGCCGGTCGCCCGGCTGAGCGGTTGCCAGGCGCTCGAGCGCGGCGAGCGCGTTCGCGTAATCGCCGCTGCGGGCCAGAGCCACGGCTGCCTCGAGCGAATCCGGGGCTTGCGCCGCCGCTGGGCACGCCACGAGCACCGAAAACGCGAGCATCGTCGCGCGCGCGCGCAGGCGACAGGCAGTTCGAAATGCGGACAGGGCGGACACTTTCGGGTGGGTGGTGACGTGATCCGGACGCAGCCTATCGCACCTCTGTTGCAGTGCAACGGCAATTCGACACGGACCCGACCGATTCGCACCGACGGCGCCCTCGAGGCGGACGACCGGCTGCAAACGTTGCCGCGACGCGACAGAAGTCGTCTCATGCCGACATCGAGGCGACGCGGCGCGTGTGTCGAAGCACCGTTAAGATCGCCGTCGACTGGCCACGACCTGAGGAACGATTCGCAGATGTGGGTGAACGGATGGCGCCGGCTCGCGTTCGCGCTGGCGCTGTCGATGGCTGCGTGGATGGCCGCGGCCGGGGAGGTCGGGGACGCGCCAGCGCTCGAGGTGTTCGTGCGCGACGGCTGTCCGCACTGCACCGACGCGAAGGTCTTCCTGCGCAAGCTCTCCGCCGAGCGGCCTGGCCTGCGCATCGTCTACCGGCAGGTGGACGCCGACGCGGCCGCGCGCGAAGACCTCGTGCGCTACTCTCGCGCGGCCGGGAGTTGGCCGCCGGGCGTGCCGACTTTCGTCATCCACGGGCGAATCCTGGTCGGTTTCGACGACGAGGCGCACTCGGGCGCGGCTCTCCGTGCGCTGGTCGACGGCGCTGCACCGGCGCCTGCCAGCCCCGCGCGCGCCGCCGACGAGGTCGAGACGGGGATGTTCGGCACGCTCAGCGCCTCGCGCATGGGGCTGCCGCTCTTCACGATCGCCCTGGGCCTGCTCGACGGATTCAATCCGTGCGCGATGTGGGTGCTGCTTTTCCTGTTGTCGCTGCTGGTGCACCTGCGCGACCGGCGCCGCATGGCGCTGGTAGCCGGCACCTTCGTGTTCGCCAGCGGTGCGGTGTACTACGTGTTCATGGCGGCGTGGCTCAACGTCTTCCTGCTGGTCGGCATGTCGGACGCGCTGCGCTGGACGCTCGGGGGCCTCGCCCTCGTCATCGGCGCCGTCAACGTCAAGGACTTCGTCGCTTTCGGGCGCGGCGTTTCGCTGTCCATTCCGGCTTCGGCCAGGCCGGCATTGCTCGCGCGCATGCGATCAGTGCTGAACGCCGACACGCTGCCGGCGTCGCTCGCCGCGGTCGCCGTGCTTGCCGTCGCCGTGAACTTCGTCGAGTTGCTCTGCACCGCAGGCCTGCCGGCCCTCTACACCGCGGTGCTGGCGCAGCACGAGGTGGGCGCACTGGCACGCCATGCGTACCTGGGCCTGTACACCGCGGGCTACGTCGTCGACGATGCGTTGATGGTGGCGGTCGCGGTGGCCGCACTGGGCAATCGCAGGCTCGATGAGCGTACCGGACGCTGGCTCAAGCTGCTCAGCGGTGCGGTGATGCTCGCGCTGGGTGGCGTGATGCTGCTTCGGCCCGAGTGGCTGCTGTAGACGGGAAGGCGAACGTGAACCGATGATCGGGCAGACCCGCACTCCCTGTGACGAAGGCGCGCTGCGCGCCGGCGCGCCCGACCCGGCGTGTCCCGCGCGGGCACGACGCTGGGTTCTCGCGACGTCGATCATCGGTTCGAGCATGGCGTTCATCGACGGCTCGGTCGTCAACGTGGCGCTGCCGGCGCTGCAGTCCGAGCTCGCCGCTTCGATCGGCAGCGTGCAGTGGGTGGTCAACGCGTACCTGCTGATGCTCGGCGCGCTGATTCTGGTCGGCGGCTCGGCCGGCGATCGCTACGGGCGGCGCCGCGTGTTCGTCGTCGGCGTCGTCGTGTTCACGCTCGCGTCGCTCGCCTGCGGCCTGGCGCCCGACGTCGAATCGCTCGTCGTCGCGCGCGCAGCGCAGGGTGTCGGCGGCGCGCTGCTCGTGCCCAACAGCCTCGCGCTGATCAGCGCCGCCTATCCGGAGGATGAGCGCGGTCGCGCGATCGGCACGTGGGCCGGATTCTCGGCGTTGACGACCGCAATCGGGCCGGTGCTCGGCGGCTGGCTCGTCGACGTGTCGACATGGCGCGCGATCTTCTTCGTCAACGTTCCGGTGGCCATCGCCGCACTCGCACTGGCCCAGCTGCGCGTTCCCGAGTTACGGGGCACGGCGCGCCGCGCGCCGCTCGACGGCCGCGGCGCGATGCTGGCGACCGCGGGCCTCGGCGCGCTCGCCTGGGGGTTGATCGCAGCCCCCGACCGGGGCTGGGGCAATCCGGCGGTGCTGGTCGCGCTCGGCACCGGCGCATTGCTGCTGGTCGCGTTCGTGTGGTCGCAGCGCGTCTCGCGCGCGCCGATGATGCCGCTCGACCTCTTCGCGTCGCGCAACTTCAGCGGCGCCAACGCGATCACGCTGTTGCTCTATTGCGCGCTGAGCGGTGCGATGTTCTTCCTGCCGTTCAACCTCGTCCAGTTGCAGGGCTATTCGGCGACGGCCGCGGGAGCGGCCTTCCTGCCGATGACGCTGGCGATGGGCGCGTTGTCGCGCTGGTCCGGCGGGTTGGTCGCGCGATACGGCGCGCGCATGCCGTTGATCGTCGGTCCGGTCGTTGCAGCAGTCGGTTTCGCACTGTTTGCCGTACCGGGGGTCGGCGGCTCGTACTGGACGACCTTCTTTCCGGCAATGGCCGCGCTCGGCCTCGGCATGGCGATCAGCGTCGCGCCGTTGACGACGACCGTGCTCGGATCGGTCGAAGATCGTCACGCCGGTACGGCATCGGGGATCAACAACGCGGTGGCGCGCATCGCCGGCGTGCTCGCCGTCGCGCTGCTGGGTGCGATCGCCGTCGCAGCGTTCGGTCTTGCGCTCGAATCGCGCCTGGACGTGCTGCGGCTCGGCGCCGGGGCGCGCGCCGCAATCGAAGCGCAGGTGCCGGCACTCGCCGAGGCGCGCGTGCCGCCGCAACTGGACGGCTTCGCGCGCCACGCGGTGCAGTTCGCGTTCGACGCGGCCTTCCTGAACGCCTTTCGCATCGTGATGCTCGTGGCGTGTGGGCTGGCGCTCGCCAGCGCGGCGTGCGCTGCGTGGACCATCGACGACGCGGAAAGGCGCGCACCGCCCGGCCCGGCGTGAACGCGCGGCACCGGGGCGCCGCGCAGATCGCGCCCGGCCCGGCGTGCCGTGCCCAAAGCGCCCGGCGTGCCGTGCTCAACGCCCCCGGCGCTCGCCGAGCAGCGCCGCGCGCGTGACCGGACTCTGCATGCGCGCCAGCCACCACTCGAGCGCGCGCCCGCGCCCCGGCCGATCGCCCTTGCGCCAGACGTAGCTGAGCGGGATCCGGTGTTCCGGCCGTTCGACGCGCTTGACGACCAGGCGCCCGGTGTCGATGTACGGCTGTGCCAGGCAGGTCGGCAGGAAGCCGACGCCGAGTCCCCTGGTCTGCGCATCCAGCTTTGCCGGCATGCCGGCAACGGTGAACACGTCCTGGCCCGCCAGCAGTCCGATCGTCAGGCCGTCGCCGTGCCGGATCGAGTCGGCCACGGCCACCGCCCGATGCGCGCGGATCGCTTCGTCGTCCAGGGGCTCGGGGGCGCGCGCCAGCGGATGATGCGGTGCGACCGCGAAGACGAAGCGCAGGCTGCCCAGTGACTCGCGCTGCAACCCGATCGCGGCGCCGGCCGCGATCACCGCGCCGAGGGCGAGATCGGCTGCGCCCGAGGCCACGGCGTCGAGTGTCCCCGACAGGTTTTCCGTGCGCAGCCTGAGCCGGGTCGGCGGTCGCAGCCGGAAGAACGCGTCGCACAGTTCCATCACGGCAGCTCCGTCGACGACGCTGTCGACCGCGATCGTGAACTGCGGCTCCCAGCCCGTGGCAACGCGCTTGACGCGGTTTGCGATCGCGTCGACATCGGCCAGCAGGCGCGAGCCCTCGCGCAGCAGTTCGGCGCCGGCCTCGGTCAGGCGCGCCTGTCGCGAACTGCGGTCGAACAGCAACACGTCGAGCGCGTCCTCCAGTTGCCGCACCCGGTAGGTGAGGGCACTGGGCGCGAGCCCGATCGCGCGGGCCGCTGCGGCGAAGCTGCCGGCTGTGGCGATCGCCTCCAGCATGGCCAGGGTCTCGGGAGTCAGCACGTCGCGGGGCGTTGGCATGGCGCGTCGATCGTTCAAATATTTCGAATGATGACATCAAACCGGCAGGCCGCTGGAGCGTGCGCGGCGCTCCACAATCGAAGCCATCGACAAGGAGTTCCGACCATGCTCACCCTTCGCAAGTCACAGGACCGCGGCTACGCCGATCACGGCTGGCTCAAGAGCTACCACTCGTTCTCGTTCGCCGGCTACTACGACCCGGCGCACATGGGCTGGGGCAACCTGCGCGTGATCAACGAGGACCGTGTGGCGCCGGGCACCGGCTTCGGCAAGCACGGCCACCGCGACATGGAGATCATCAGCTACGTGCTGTCCGGCGAACTCGCCCATCGCGACAGCATGGGCAACGTGCAGGGCATACCCCCCGGCGACGTGCAGCGGATGAGCGCCGGTACCGGCGTGCAGCACAGCGAGTTCAACCACGCCGAAGGACAGACCACGCACTTCCTGCAGATCTGGATCGAGCCGAACGTGACCGGGATTGCACCGGGCTACGAGCAGAAGACGTTCCCGGTTGCCGAGAAGCGCGGTGCGTTGCGACTGGTGGCGTCGCCCGATGGCGCGCAAGGCTCGGTCACCATCCATGCCGATGCGAAGCTGTACGCGGGCCTGTTCGACGGCGGCGAGCGGGCCGAACTGGCGCTGGACCCGGACCGCAAGGCCTACGTGCACCTCGTGCGTGGATCGCTCGAGGTCAACGGAGAGCGCCTGAACGCCGGCGATGCCCTGCTGATGGAAGGCGAGAGCAGCGTCGCGCTGGCCGGTGGCAGCGATGCCGAGGTGCTGGTCTTCGATCTCGCGCCCTGATCGCTCGAACTCGCCTCGCGGTTCTCCGCTTTTCCGACAACCGATCCTTCCCTCCACTGCCCACTTATCGAGGACTCGACATGTTCGCCAGACTCCAGGATCCCCTCGCGCTTGCCGGCCGCCTGCTGATGGCGGTGCTGTTCCTGCCCGCCGGCATCGGCAAGCTGACCGGTTTCGCCGGCACGGCCGGCTACATCGCCTCGGCGGGACTGCCGATGCCGCAGCTCGCGGCGGTGCTTGCGCTGGTCGTGGAGGTCGGCGGCGCAGCGGCGTTGATCGCCGGCTTCGGCACGCGCGTCGCGGCGCTCGCGCTGGCGGCGTTCACGCTGGTCGCGTCGTACTTCTTCCACGCATACTGGGCCGTGCCGGCCGAACAGCAGATGATGCAGCAGCTGCTGTTCTACAAGAACATGGCCGTGATCGGTGGCTTGCTGACGATCGCCGCGTGGGGTGCCGGTGCCTGGAGCGTCGACGCCCGCCGCGGCAAGGCCTGAAGCGCACACCCGCCGCGCACGCGCTTGCGCGGCGGGCCACGCCACGGGTCCGGTGCGAGGAATCGGGTCTCGCGCCGGCCTCTCAGCGCTCCGGTTCCGTTCGTTCGCTGTCGTCCCGCTTCCTGGCGCCGAACGGGTAGGCGCTGCCGGCCTCGCCCGGTCTCGCAGGAATTCGCAGCGACAGCAGCATCGTCAGCGCCAGCACGGTCACGGTGAAGCCCAGCGACCACGCGATCGGAATCTTGTACAAGTCGATCAGCAGCATCTTCGCGCCGATGAACACCAGCACCACGGCCAGTCCGTACGACAGGAGGTGGAAGCGCTCGTGCATGCCGGCCAGCAGGAAGTACATCGCGCGCAGGCCGAGGATCGCGAATACGTTCGACGTGAGCACGATGAACGGGTCGGTGGTGATCGCGAAGATCGCCGGAATCGAGTCCACTGCGAACACCACGTCGACGATGCCGATCAGCAGGATCACCACGAGCAGCGGCGTGGCCATGCGCACGCCGTCGACCATCGTGAAGAAGCGCTCGCCGTCGTAGTTTGGCGAAACCGCGAGGCGCCGGTTGATCCAGCGCAACGCAGGGTTCGATTCGAGGTCGGGCTCCTGTCCGGCCGCCCACCACATCTTCACGCCGGTGAAGACGAGGAAGGCGCCGAACAGGTACATGATCCAGTGAAATCGCGCGATCAGCCACGCCCCGATGAGGATCATCACCGCGCGCAACACGAGCGCCCCGAGGATGCCGATCACCAGTACCCGCTTCTGGAACTGCGCCGGCACCGCGAAGTAGGTGAACAACATCAGGAAGACGAAGATGTTGTCGACTGCGAGCGCCTTCTCGATCAGGTATCCGGTGACGAACTCGAGCGCCTTGGCGTCGGCCAGCGCCCGTGCGGCTTCGTCGGCCGAGGCGCCACCCAGGTACCACCACAGCCAGCCGACGAAGACGAACGAGACCGCAACCCAGACCAGCGACCAGACGCCGGCTTCGCGCATCGTGACCGCGTGCGCGCCCTGGCGGTTCATGGCCAAGAAGTCGATCGCCAGCGCGACCATGACGAAGGCCGCGAACAGCGACCACAACAGCGGCGTACCAATGGAGATCATCGAGGCAACCTTGCTCCTCCGGCCTGGCAGGGGCCGGATGACGATTTGTCGAAGGTCCTCGCTGGTCTTGCCACCGGGGGCGTGTGAACGCCCCGGATCACGGCACCGGGCAGGCGATCGATTGCCGGATCGATCGACGCCGTCATGACGATGCCGTGGCGCGGGAATGTCGATCCGCGCCGGCTACTCCCCTGAAGAGAGGAGCGCGAATTCCACCAGTGGCGCAGTCGCCGGTCAACGAATTCCCGGGCATGTGTAGGGGTTATTGGCGCGGTCGCTGCGCTTCTCCGGTCATCGGCACGAAGCGCACCGGCAGCACGGAGCGTCGCACGACGCTGCCGTCGGCGTTCTTCTCGATCAGCACCAGTTCCTGCTCGGCCCAGCTCGCCCCGACCGGAATCACCATCCTTCCGCCCGGCTTGAGCTGGTCCACCAGCGGCTGCGGTACTCGCGGGGCCGCGGCGGTCACGACGATTCCGTCGAAGGGGCCTTTCGCGGGCCAACCCTGGTAGCCGTCGCCGATCTTTACCTCGACGTTGTCGTAGCCGAGCGCGCGCAGCCGCAGCGCCGCCTCGCGGCCGAGCGGCTCCACGATCTCGATCGAGTAGACCTGCCGGACCAGTTCGGCGAGCACGGCCGCCTGGTAGCCGGAGCCGGTGCCGACCTCCAGCACCACGTGCTCCGGACGCGGCTCGAGCAGGTCGGTGGAAAGGGCGACGATGAAGGGCTGCGAGATCGTCTGTCCTCCTCCGATGGGCAGTGGACGGTTGCGGTAGGCATCCCTCGAACGATTCGCCGGAACGAATTCGTGCCGTGGCACCTTGCCCATGACTTCCATCACGCGACGGCCGAAGCTGCTGCGCCCGGTATACGACGCGGTCGCGCGCGCGTCTGCGGCGATCTCCTCGACCATCCTCACGCGCTCGCGCACCTGATCGTCCTGGGCCGAGACGCCGGTGGACGAGGTCGCGCCGAGCCAGGCGGCTGCAAGGGCGAGTCGGAGCTTTCGACAGCGCATTGGACTTGCTTCGCTGGAACGGTGCGCGAATGGGTGCGGGCGTCGTTACCTTACCGCCGTCGGCGGGTATCGCGCCAGCGCGCCGGTTGGCTTGCCGGGCCGGCAACGGGTGCGCACCTGGCGTATGGTCGGGCATCATGCAGGACGCCCGGCGCACGCTGCGCCGGGCAAGGCGCAAGGAGGTTGCGGATGACGTCGCGTCGAACATGGTTGCAGCGGATGGCGGGCGGGGCAGGGATGCTGGCGCTCGGCCCGCGCGCAGCCTTCGCTGCGTCGGCGGCGAAGGCGGAGTTGATCACGCGCACGATCCCCGGAACCGGCGAGAGGCTGCCCGTCGTCGGCCTGGGCAGTTCGGCCACCTTTGCGCAGGCGGCGCGGGGCGAGGACGTCGCTGCGTTGCGCGCGGTGCTCGCGCGGATGGTCGAGCTCGGCGGCACCGTATTCGACACGGCGCCCGCCTATGGTGCTTCGGAGGAGGTCGCTGGCCGCATCGCACAGGAGCTCGGCATCGCGCAACGGCTCTTCTGGGCCACCAAGCTCAACGTTGCGCCCCGGGGCGGCGGCGCGGCCGATCCAGCCGCGGCGCGCAACCAGCTCGAAGCCTCGTTCCGGCGCATCGGCAGGCCCGTGATCGACCTGGTCCAGGTCCACAACATGGGAGACGTGCGCACCCAGCTGCCGATCCTCAGGGCGATGAAGGAGCAGGGCCGCGTGCGCTACATCGGCGTGACGACCACCTTCGAGGGACAGTACGACGCGCTCGTACAAACGATGCGCAGCGAGCCGATCGACTTCATCGGAACGAACTACGCGATCGACGATCGTGACGCCGAACGCACGATCCTGCCGCTCGCACGCGACCGGGGAATCGCGGTGCTCGTCTACGCGCCGTTCGGCCGCACGCGCCTGTGGCGGCGCGTGGCAGGGCGTGCCGTGCCGCAGTGGGCGAGCGAGATCGGTGCGACTTCGTGGGCGCAGTTCTTCCTCAAGTTCGTTGCGAGCCATCCGGCGGTCACCGCCATCACGCCGGCCACCAGCCGCCCGGCCAACATGAGCGACAACATGGGGGCCGCGACCGGCCCGCTGCCGGACGACGCGATGCGCAAGCGCATGATCGAGCTGGTCGACGACCTGCCCTCAGCGTGACCGTCGCGCCGGGTTGCCGCCGGATTCGTCGAAGCCCGTCGGAAAGCAGGAGGTCAACATGAAAGGCGATCGTCGCGGGTTCCTGAAGGCAGCCGGCATCGTGCCGGCCGGATTCGCGCTCGGTGCAGTGCCGCTCCCGGCGCATGCCGCGACCGGCGACGACGCGAAGCTGAAGATCGGCATCGTCGGATCGGGCAACGTCGGCGGGACGCTCGGCCGCGTCTGGGCGAAGGCCGGGCACCAGGTGATGTTCTCGTCGCGCACCATCGCGCACGATCGCGAACTGGCCGCGAAGACCGGCCCCAACGCGCGCGCCGGCACGCCGCGCGAGGCCGCCGCGTTCGGCGACGTCGTGCTGGTGTCGGTGCCGTACCGGTCGTTGCCCGAGGTCGGCAAGGAACTGGCCGGGCTCATCCGCGGCAAGGTGGTGATCGACACCTGCAACCCGTTCGTCGGGCGCGACGGCGAGATTGCGACCTGGGCGCGAGACAAGGGTGCGGGCCTCGCATCGGCGGAGCTGCTGCCCGGCGCACGCATCGTGCGCGCATTCAATGCGGTCGGCGCCGCCCGCATGGGATCGGTGCACGAGCAGCCAGGGCGCATCGGCATGCCGATCGCCGGCGACGACGCCGACGCGATCGCAGTGGCGTCGCGCCTGGTCCGCGACATCGGCTTCGAGCCGGTGCCGATCGGCGGGCTCGAGAAGGGCAGGCACCTGATGCCGGGAACGCCGCTGGCGGGCGAGCGCTCGCCGGACGAGATCCGCAGGATCGCGGTTGGGCTCGACTAGGTCCTGTCCACACGAAGAACGCCGCGCACACAAGGCGAATCCAGCGAGAATGCTCAGGCAAGGCGTCATGCGATGGTGGACCATCACGCGCGATGCGGTGATGCTCTGGTTCGCCAGCAACCCGTTCAGCTACGCCGGTGCGCTGGCGTTCTACACGCTCTTCTCGCTGGCGCCGGTGGTCATCATCGCGGTGTCGGTGACCGGCATCGTGCTCGGCGAGGAGGCCGCGCAGGGCGAAATCGTCGGGCAGCTCCAGGACGTGATGGGCCGCCAGGCCGCGCAGGCAGTGGAGCAGGCGGTCGCGCGCTCGCGCATCCAGGAGTCGGGCATGCTGCCGACGCTGCTCGGCGTGGCCGCGTTGCTGGTCGGCGCCACCACGGTGTTCGGACAGATGCAGCTGTCGCTCAACGCGATCTGGGGGGTAACCGCACGCCCGAAGCGCAACACGGTGCTCGCGCTGGTCATGAGCCGGCTGCTGTCGCTGACCATCGTGCTCGTGATCGGCTTCGTGCTGCTGGTGTCGCTGCTGGCCGGCGTGATCCTGCGCGCGGTGCTGGAGTTCACCGACCGGTTCGCGCCGGCCATCGCGGCGCTGCTCAGCGGCGCCGACGTGCTGCTTTCGCTGCTGTCGGTCGCACTGCTGTTCGCTGCGATCTTCAAGGTGCTGCCGGACGTGACGCTGCGCTGGCGCGACGTGGCCGTCGGCGCGCTGGTGACCGCGCTGCTGTTCACCCTCGGACGATTCGCCATTGCGGCTTATCTCGCCCACACGGCGACCGCCTCCACTTACGGCGCGGCCGGCTCGGTCGTGCTGATCCTGCTGTGGGTCTACTACTCGTCGCTGATCCTGCTGTTCGGCGCAGCGTTCACGAAGACGCACCTGCTGGCGCGGGGCGGTGCGGTCGTGCCACGCCACACGGCGGTGCTCGTCAAGCGCGAACTGGTGACCGACGACACGTCGGCGTGAAGCGCGGCGTCGGTTCAGCGCCCCCAGCGCGAACGCGAGGCCCCGTACTTGTAGGCGATCCACCCGCCGAGCATCCCGCCCAGGTGCGCGAAGTGCGCCACCCCGGACGCGGTGCCGCTCACGCCCAGCACCAGCTCGAGCGCGGCGTAGAGCAGCACGAACACTCGCGCCGGCATCGGGATCGGCGGGAACAGCAGCATCACCGTGCGGTTCGGGAACGCCACTGCGTAGCCGAGCAGCACCGCGAACACGCCGGCCGAAGCCCCCACCACCGGCAGGCGCTGCCCGCCGAACATCTCGCCGAACAGGATCTGCGCGATGGCACCGGTGACCACGCCGAGGAAGTAGCACAGTGCCAGCCTGCGCGTGCCCCACACGCGCTCGAGGTCGGAACCGAACATCCACAGCGCGAACATGTTGAACAGAAGGTGCGTGAGCCCCGCGTGCAGGAAGCTGTAGCTCACCAGCGTCCATGGAGCGCCCAACACGCCGCCCCAGCTGGGCCAGAGCGCGAACCAGTAGAACGTCAGCGGACCGAGCAGGTTCTCGATCAGGAAGCCGATGACGTTGGCGAGGATGAGGAACTGGACGAGTGGCGTCAGCACAGCCACAGGGTACACCGACGCAACCGACCAGAGCCTGGTCAGCTCATGGCGCTCGTGCCGAGAACGTGTCGCACTGCGACGCGCGTCCGCTCTCCAGCCCGGCGCGGAACCAGCGTACCCGCTGCGCCGACGATCCGTGCGTGAAGCTCTCCGGCACCACCATTCCCTGCGACTGCTGCTGCATGCGATCGTCACCCACTGCAGCAGCGGCGGCCATGCCTTCCTCGATGTCGCCGCGCTCGAGCCAGTTGCGCGCCTGCTGCGAGTGGTGCGCCCACACGCCTGCGAAGCAGTCGGCCTGCAGTTCGAGGAGCACCGAAAGGGCGTTGTACTGCGCCTGCGAGGCGCGCTGGCGCGCGCTCTGCATCTGGTCCATCGTGCCGAGCAGGTTCTGCACGTGATGCCCTACCTCGTGCGCGATCACGTAGGCCTGCGCGAAATCGCCTGGCGCGCCCAGGCGCCGGCTCATCAGCTCGAAGAAGCCCAGGTCGATGTAGACGCGTTCGTCACCCGGACAGTAGAACGGGCCGGTCGCCGCTGCGCCGAA
>CAZBTE010000014.1:16276-17054 GCA_964494665.1 uncultured Limnobacter sp. | reverse complement strand
GATGCCGGCGCAGTTCGCTGGCGACCTCGTCGATGTCCGGATCCTGGTCGAGCAGCGCGATCAGCCGCAGCGTGTGCGGCACCGATGAGGGCATTCGTCGCGAACGCAGCAACTGGGGCTTGGCGAAGAAGTATCCCTGGAAGAGATCGAATCCGGCGTCGAGCGCCTGCTGGAACTGTTCGTGGGTTTCGACTTTCTCGGCCAGCAGCGTCTTGCCGGTCGGCTCGAGTCGCCTCGCGAGTTCCTTCCACTGCGACGGCGCGGCGCCTTGCGGCTGCAGGTCGATCTTCACGATGTCGACCAGGGGCAGGAACTCGAATCTCGCATCGTCCACGCCACAGACGTCGTCCAGCGCGATCCGGTAGCCGTGCTTTCGCAGTTCCACCAGCCGGTCGCGCAGCGGCGCGTCGATGACGGTGGTCTCCAGGATCTCGAGCACGAAGCGCTCGGGCTGCAGGAGCTCGACCACGTCGCTCATCAACAGCGATCGATCCGCGTTCACGTAGCCGGTGAACCGGCCGAGGCTGTCGTTCAGGCCGAGGTCCGAAACCGAGCGCGCGATCACGTGGCACGACGCCTGCAGGTCGCCGATCGCACCCGGCGCACCGCTGCCGGACGCGGCCCTGCCGACACTGCGGAACAACAGCTCGAAGGCCACCAGCGAGCCGGCGGCATCGACGATGGGCTGCCGGCCGAGGAATGCTTCGTCGTTCATGGTGAGTCCGTGCCAGTCGATCCGTGGGTCGACACCGATCCGAAGCTAACAGCAGCCTGGCGA
>CAZBTE010000014.1:0-16266 GCA_964494665.1 uncultured Limnobacter sp. | reverse complement strand
GGGCCGGGCACCGGCGACCGGCGGTGGCGTCGGGCGACCGGAGGGTGCCGGTGGTGCGCGCGCGCAGCGCCGCTATGATTGCGCACAGGCCATTGTTCAGGACGGGGTCATGGCAAGCGACGTGCCCGCCTTCAACGGCGGGGAAGCCTGGGAGGCCGCGCAGCTGATGATCGGCTCACGGCAGAACGTCTCGCCCAGGCGGTTGGTTGCGCCCGGCCCGGACGCGCGTCAGCTCGAAGCGCTGTTCACGCTGGCCGCGGCCGCGCCCGATCACGGCAGCCTGACACCGTGGCGCTTCGTCATCGTGCCGGCGGACAAGCGCGCACTGCTCGGCGACGTGTTCGCGCAGGCGCTGCTCGACCGGGATGCGGGCGCGACCCCTGCCCAGGTCGAGGCGGCCCGGGAGAAAGCGGGGCGCGGTCCGGTGCTGGCAGTGGCCATCGCGCGGCTCGGGCCGCGCCAGCCCGACATCGGCACACTCGAACGCATGGTATCGATGGGCGCGGCAATCCAGAACGTGCTGCTGGGCGCACACGCCATGGGTTTCGGCGCGGGCCTCACCAGCGGTCGCGCGATGAGTTCGCCTCGCCTGGCCACGCTGCTGGCGCTCGACGATGCCGAGGTGCCGGTGTGCTGCATCACCGTCGGCACCGTGAGCCGGCGCAAGCCGCGGCTTCAGCCTCGTCCGGCGCCGTCGACGTTCGTCTCGACGCTCTGAAACGCCGGAGTCGTCACTCCTCGAGCATGCTGCGCAGCATCCACGCGGTCTTTTCGTGCACTTCCAGGCGCTGCGTGAGAAGGTCGGCGGTCGGCTCGTCGGCAGCCGCGTCGACTACCGGGAACAGCTTCCTCGCGGTGCGCGCGGTGGCTTCCTGTGCCGCCACCAGGTGGCGGATCATGTCGGTGGCCTGCGGCACGCCTTCGACTTCCTTGATCGAGGCCAGCTTGACGAACTCGCGATAGGTACCGGGCGCCGGATGGCCGAGCGCGCGGATTCGTTCGGCGATCAGGTCGAGCGCGTTCCACTGCTCGGTGTACTGGTCCATGAACATCTGGTGCAGGCTGTTGAACAGCGGACCTTTCACGTTCCAGTGGAAGTTGTGCGTCATCAGGTACAGCGTATAACTGTCGGCCAGAAGCGCGGAAAGTCCCTTGACGATCTTCTCGCGGTCGCTGCTCTTGATGCCGATGTCGATTTCGGGCGTTTTTCTGTTTGCCATGGAGATTCCTCGAAACGTCCCAGATCAGGTCGAAACGTCAATCTGCAATAGTACCGGGATGCACGAGCCGACGCCTGCGCAGTACCGCAACCCGCTGGTTCGCTATTTCGTCGCGACGCGGCCGGCATTTCTCGGCGTGACGTTCACGGGCGTTCTGGTCGGGCTGGCAAGCGCGTTGGCCGGCGGCGTCGCACTGCAGGTTCCGATCGCCGTCGTGACACTGTGTTTCGCGCTGGTGGCGCACGCCGGCATCAACGTACTCAATGACTACTACGATGCGCTCAACGGAAGCGACGCGATCAACGTCGAGCGGCGTTTCCCGTACACCGGCGGCAGCCGGTTCGTGCAGAACGGCGTGCTGTCGCAGCGCGCGACCGCCGTCTACGGCTATTGCCTGCTGGCAACCGTGGTGCCGGCCGGCCTGTGGCTGGCGCAGCACTCGGGACCGGGGCTGGTGTGGATCGGCCTGGGAGGACTGGCGATCGGTTGGGCGTACTCGGCACCCCCCCTGGCACTGATGAGCCGCGGCCTCGGCGAGGCGGCAGTCGCCTGCGGATGGCTGCTCGTCGTGCTCGGCGCGGACTTCGTGCAGCGCGGCGCGTTGTCGGTCGTTCCGCTGGTGGCAGGCATCAGCTACGCGTTGCATGTCGCGAACCTGTTGTTCGTCAACCAGTTCCCCGACCTCGAGGCCGATGCCGCCGCGGGCAAGCGCAACCTGGTCGTGCGGCTGGGGCCCGCAAGGGCGCGCTGGCTGTATCCGGCGATCGCGGCGGCGGCCTCGCTGTGGCTGGTCGGCGCGGTGATCGCCGGCACGCTGCCGGGGCCGGCGCTGGCCGGTCTCGTGTCGGCGATTCCGTCGTGGCAGGCGGCGCGCGGGCTGCTGCGCGACGCGAACCGTCCACCGATGCTCGACCCGGTGATCCGTGCGACGATCGTCGCGGCGATGCTGCATGGCACGCTCCTCGCCGCCGGCCTGGCCGCGTCGGCGTGGTGGTGAAGCGATCGGGAGGCATGCGGCAGATGCGGCGCTGGAACGGATGGGGGGATCGCGCAATCGATGCGCCGCTGCACGAGAGCGCGGCGGCCTTCCTGAGGGCGCGCGTGGGCGATGCATCGGCGGGCGCCGATACGTCGCTCGACCAGGCACTGGCGCAGGTGCTCGCGCAGCCATCGCGCCTGCCGCCGCATCCGCTGGTCAGCGTCGAACCCGAGGCGCGCCTGCGCGCAAGCTTCGGGCAGAGCCTGGGCGACTGGCTGCGCCTTCGCTTCGGGCGCATCGACGCGGTCGTCGACGGCGTGGCCTTTCCCGAAAGCCGCGCGGACGTGCGCACGCTGCTCGACTGGGCCGCTGCGACCGGTGCGGTGGTGATTCCGTGCGGCGGGGCGACCAGCGTGGTCGGCCACCTCGAGCCTCCGCGCGGCGAGCGACCGGTGCTGAGCATCGCGATGTCGCGCCTGCGCCGCATGCTGCACCTCGATACGGACGCGCAACTGGCCACCTTCGAGGCCGGCGCGACCGGTCCTGATCTCGAAGCGCAACTGCAGGCACACGGCTGGACGCTGGGCCATTTTCCACAGAGCTTCGAGTACTCCACGCTGGGCGGCTGGATCGCGACCCGCTCGTCGGGCCAGCAGTCGGCGGGCTACGGGCGCATCGAGGCACTGTTTGCCGGCGGCTTGCTGGAAACGCCGACCGGCGCGCTGTCGATCCCGGCTTTTCCCGCCTCGGCAGCAGGCCCGGACCTGCGCGAATGGGTACTCGGCTCGGAGGGGCGCCTGGGCATCCTCGTCGAGGCGACGATGCGGGTGCGACGGCTGCCCGGGCGCGAGTGCTTCGTCGGCGTCTTCCTGCCCGACTGGGCCCATGGCGAGGCCGCGGTGCGCGAACTGGCCCAGGCACGCCTCGGGCTGTCGATGGTGCGACTGGCCAATGCGCCCGAGACGTCGACGACGCTGCGCCTGGCCGGCCACGAACGCGCGATCGCCTGGCTCGAACGCTGGCTGCGCTGGCGCGGCTGCGGCGACGGCAAGGTGCTGCTGATGCTGGGCCTGACCGGCTCGTCACGGCAGGTGCGCGCGATGAGTACGCAAGCCGCACACCTGCTGCGACACCACGGCGGCGTCGCCGTCGGCACGCCACTGGGCGAGAAGTGGCGCGCCAACCGCTACCGCGGCGTGTACCTGCGCAACACGCTGTGGCGCGCGGGCTACGCTGTGGACACCATGGAGACGGCGGTCGACTGGCCACGCGTGCAGGCGATGACGACGGCAATCGAGCGCGCCGGCAGCGAGGCGCTGGCGCAGTCCGGCGAACGCTGCCACGCGTACACGCACCTGTCGCACGTGTATCCGCAGGGCTCGAGCGTGTACACCACTTTCGTGTTCCGCATCGGCAATGATTTCGATGCCGCCTGGTCGCGCTGGCGCACGCTCAAGCAGGCAGTGAGCGAGGCCATCGTGCGCAACGGCGGCACGATCAGCCACCAGCACGGGGTAGGCAAGGACCACGCCCCCTGGCTCGCCGTCGAGAAGGGGGAACGCGGCATGCAGGGCCTGCACGCGCTCGTCGGGCACTTCGATCCGGCCGGCGTGATGGCCAGCGGAAACCTGCTGCCGCGGGAGCGCACGTGAATCGCGACGACGCGCTGGCGCGGCTGCGCGACGGTGTACCGCCCGACCTGCTGGTGATCGGCGGCGGCATCGCCGGCGCCGGCGTGGCGCTCGAGGCCGCGCGCGCCGGCGTGCGGGTGGCACTGGTGGAGGCGCGCGACTTCGCCAGCGGTACCTCGTCACGCTCTTCGAAGATGGTGCACGGCGGCCTGCGCTACCTGGCGCAGGGGCATATCGGCCTGACCCGCGAAGCAGTGCGCGCACGCGACGCGCTGATACGCGACGCCGCGGGGCTGGTGCAACCGCTGCGCTTCGTGCTGCCGGTGCGCGACGGCGACGCCAGGGGCCGCCGCACGCTCGGCATCGGGCTGGCCCTGTACGACGCGCTGGCCGGCCGGCGCACAAGGCAGTGGCACGACGCGCCCGCACTGCTGGCACTGGCGCCGGTGCTCGACGCCGGCGGCCTTCGCGGCGGCTGGTCGTACCTCGACGCGCGCGTCGACGATGCGCGTCTGGTGCTGCGCGTGCTGGCCGAAGCGCACGCACTGGGTGCCACGGTGGTCAACCACGTGCGCGTCGAGGCACTGGCACGCGGCGCCGCCGGCGTGAACGGCGCGCACCTGCGGGACACGCTCGACGGCACGTCGTTCACGCTGCCCGCGCGCTGCGTGATCAATGCCACCGGCGCGTGGGCCGATGCGCTGCGCGGCTCGATCGGACGCGCGCCGGTGCTGCGCCCGTTGCGCGGCAGCCACCTGCTGTTGCCGGGATGGCGGCTGCCGCTCGGGCAGGCGGTGACGCTTCTGCATCCCCGCGACGGGCGGCCGGTGTTCGCGCTGCCCTGGGAAGGCGCGACGCTGGTGGGCACCACCGACCTCGACCATCGCGACGACCTGGGGCGCGAACCGGGCATCTCGCGCGACGAGGTCGACTACCTGCTCGAAGCGCTGCAGCAGGCGTTTCCGTCGCTCGAACTGGTCGACGCCGACGTTCGATCGACCTGGGCCGGCGTGCGCCCGGTGGTGAGCTCGGGCCGCGCGGTGGCGCCTTCGAAGGAAACCCGCGAACACGTGGTGATCGACGAGGACGGCCTGATCACGGTCACCGGAGGCAAGCTCACCACGTTTCGCGCCATGGCGCTGCAAGCGCTGCGGCGCGCCGCGCGTCACGTGCCGGAACTGGCCGTGCCGCGCCCGCGCGCGGCGATGCTGGAGTGCACGCCGGCATCGGCAAGCGCAGCGCTCGGACACGTGCCGGCGCGTTTGCGCGAGCGCTGGATCGGGCGCTTCGGCGCGCGTGCGGAGCAGGTGCTCGAGACGGCTCGTGACGGTGAGCTCGAAACCATTGCGGGCACCGACACTTCGTGGGCCGAGGTGCGCTGGGCGTGCCGCAACGAGGCGGTGGCACACCTCGACGACCTGCTGCTGCGTCGTACCCGGCTCGGCCTGCTGCTTGCCGACGGGGCGGCCGCGATGCTGGCGCAGCTGCGGCCGATCGCACAGACCGAACTGGGCTGGAGCGATGCGCACTGGAGCGGTGAATGCAGCCGCTACCGCGCGCTGATCGCCTGCTGCCACGGCGTGCCGCCACGCGGCCCCGCCACCAGCCCATGACGACCCGCGCTGCCGACGAGTTGCTGCTCGCGCTCGACTGCGGCACGCAGAGCGTGCGCGCACTGCTGATCGACCTGCACGGCAACGTGCTCGCAAAGGCACGGCATCCGTTCACCGATTATTTCGCCCTGCACGACGGCTGGCACGAGCACGATCCCGAAGGCTTCTGGCAGGCCGCTGCCGACACGTGCCGCCGCCTGTTGCACGAACGGCCGGAGGCCGCAGCGCGCATCCGCGGCATGGCGGTCACCGCGCAGCGCGGCACGCTGGTGCCGGTGGACGAGACCGGCCGCCCGCTGCGCGCCTTCATCACCTGGCTCGACCAGCGCCGCGCCCGGCGCGTGCCGCGCTTCATGCCCTGGTGGCAGCTCGCGTTTCGCGTCGCGCGCGTGCACCGGACCATCGACTACTTCGCGCGCGAGGCCGAGCTGAACTGGATCGCCGAATGCGAACCGCAGGTGCTGGCGCGCACGCACAAGGTGCTTCTCGTGACGGGCTGGCTGAACTACCGGCTGACCGGCCGCTTCGCCGACTCGGTCGGCGCGCAGGTGGCCTACCTGCCGTTCGACTTCCGACGACAGCAATGGGCGCGTCGCTGGGACTGGAAGTGGCAGGCGCTGCCGCTGCGGCGCGATCAGTTGCCCGACCTGGTCGCGGTGGGCGGCCAACTCGGCGAGCTGACGCCCGAGGCGGCGGCGGCGACCGGCCTGCCCGCGGGCCTGCCGGTGATCGCTGCCGCGGCCGACAAGGCCTGCGAGATCCTCGGCGCCGGTGCGGTCACGCCCGACATCGGCGCGCTGTCGTACGGCACCACCGCGACGATCGACATCACCACGCCGCGCTACGTGGAGGCGAGCACCTTCCTGCCGCCGTACCCGGCGGCGCTGCCCGGCCAGTACAACACCGAAGTGCAGATCTTCCGGGGCTACTGGCTGGTGCACTGGTTCAAGGAACAGTTCGGCCATCCGGAACTCGCCGAGGCGCGCGACTCGGGCGTGCCCGTCGAGACGCTGTTCGACCGCCTGGTGGCCGGCGTGCCGCCGGGCGCCCAGGGCCTGATGCTGCAGCCGTACTGGACGCCCGGCATCCGCGACCCCGGCCCCGACGCGCGCGGCGCGATCGTCGGCTTCACCGACGTGCACACGCGCGCACACGTGTACCGCGCGATCCTCGAAGGCCTTGCCTACGCACTGCGCGACGGCAAGGAGCGCATCGAGGCGCGCAGTGGCACGCCGATCACCAGCCTGCGCGTGTCGGGCGGCGGTGCGCAGTCGGACGCGGCGCTGCAGCTCACCGCCGACATCTTCGGCCTGCCGGCCGCGCGGCCGCACACCTACGAGACATCGGGGCTGGGCGCAGCGATCATTGCCGCGGTGGGACTGGGCCTGCAGCCGGACTTTCCGGCCGCGGTGGCGGCGATGACGCGCATCGGCCGCGAGTTCGAGCCCGATCCTGCGCAGCGGTCGCTGTACGACGCGCTTTACCGGCAGGTGTACCGGCGGATGTACGAACGGCACGCGCCGCTGTACGCGCAACTGCACCGGATCCTCGAGGCGCCGCGCGAGCCTTGAGGCACTGCGCGCGCAGGCGGGCGACGCTCGCCTGCGCGCGCGTCGCCCCCTGCGCGGCCGATCAGGCTGCCGCTCGCTCGCCCACCATCTGCTGCCACGCAACGCGCACCGCCTCTGCGCTCGGCACCCCCGCCTGCTCGAGCACCCAGGAAGCTGCGGCGGGCGCATCGGGCCCGGTCAGGCGGCACACCGGCGCCTTCAGCGCATCGAATGCCTGCTCGGCGACCAACGCGGCGACTTCGGCGCCGACGCCGCACAGGCCGCTCGCCTCGTGGACCACGACCAGTCGGCCCGTCTTGCGCACCGACGCCAGCACCGTTTCGCGGTCCAGCGGCTTGAGCGTGCGCAGGTCGATCACCTCGGCCGAGACGCCCCGCTCGGCCAGCTCGCTCGCCGCGGCCTGGCAGGCGCCGACGCTCTTGGCGTACGAGACCAGCGTCACGTCGGTGCCTGCGCGCAGCACCGCTGCCTTGCCGAGCGGCACGAGGACGTCGCCTGCGTCGGGTACTTCGCCGGGCGCCATCGCCAGCGCGATGTCGATGAAGAACAGCACCGGGTTGTCGTCGCGGATCGCCGCCTTCAGCAAGCCCTTGAAGTCCGCCGCGCTCCCCGGCATCGCGACCTTCAATCCGGGCGCGTGGACGAACATCGCCTCGAGGTTGTGGTTGTGCTGTCCGCCGACTCCCCAGCCGGCGCCGGTCATCGCCAGAACCACCATGGGGAACTCGAACTGCCCGCCGGACAGGTAGCGAAGCTTGCCGGCGCTGTTGATGATCGCGTCCATCGAGTAAGTGAGGAATGGCGCGAACAGCAGGTCGACCACCGGCCGCAACCCGCTCGCCGCGGCACCGGCGGCCGTGCCGGCGATGATCGCTTCGGCGAGCGGCGTATTGCGCACGCGCCCGGAGCCGAACTCCTGCAGCAGGTCCCTGCGCTTGGTCGCGACGCCTTCGCCGAATACCAGCACGCGCGAGTCGCGCCTCATTTCCTCGGCCAGCGCCTGGCCGACCGCTTCGTATGCCGTGATCTGTGACATGGTGATGACTCCGTATCGGGGTTCAGGCGTAGACGTCGGTGGCCAGTTCGCGCAGGTCGGGCCAGGCCGAAGCGTTGGCAAACGCTGCGGCCGCCTCGATCGTCGCGTCGACTCGTTGCTGCAGGTGCTCGATCTCGCCGTGCTGCGTGACACCGGCGGCGACCAGCCGCCCGGAGAGCATCCGGATCGGGTCGCGCGCGCGCCACGCCTCGAGCTCGGCAGGATCGACGTAGGCCTGGTCGTCGGGCTCGAAGTGACCGCGCATCCGGTATGTGACGAGCTCGAGGAAGTACGGCTTGCCGGTGGCGCGGATGGTTTCCGCCGCCCGTTGCGCCGCGGCGTACACCGCCTCGACGTCGTTGCCGTCGACGGTCACCGCTTCGACCGTGTGCGCTGCCGCCCAGGTGCGGATGTGCTCGATCGGCATGGTCTCGTCGCGCCGGACGAACGCCTGCCACTGGTTGTTCTCGCAGACGTAGAGGATCGGCAGCTCCCATTGGGCGGCGAGGTTCATCGACTCGTGGAAGATGCCCTCGCAGGCCGCGCCGTCGCCGAAGAAGGTCGCGACGATGCCGCCCGGCTCGCCCAGTCCCATCTTCTGTGCCAGCGCAACGCCGGTCACCATCGACAGCCCGCCGCCGACGATCGTCGACGTCAGCACGACCCCGAGCTCCTTCGCAGAGATGTGCAGCGAGCCGCTCTTGCCCTTGCAGTATCCGTCGACGCGTCCGAGCACTTCGGCCATCATCCGGCCCGGGTCGGCGCCGCGCGCCAGCAGGTGGCCCGCGCTGCGGTGGTTGGTCAGGATGCGGTCGCGCGATTCCAGCGCGCGCACCACGCCGACCGCGCCGGCTTCCTGCCCCACCGAAGTGCAGGTGCCGGCCGCGCCGGTCTGGGCATTGATCGCGACGAGCTTCTGCTCGTATGCGCGGATCGTCATCATCGCCTCCAGCATCGAGAGGCGCGGATCGAGTTCGATCGGGGTATTCATCGTCGGTTCCTTTCCGATGGTTCCGCAGTGCCCCGATCGTCCCCGGGGCCCCACATTTCACTGAACACTAATGTTCAACGGAAGCGCAGCATAGTGGGCTCGCGTTCGTTTGTCAACATTTCGTTGAACAGATATGATCACTGATATGGACAACCGCAAGTACACGCTGCGCAAGCGCGCGCAGCAACAGGACGAAACCCGCGCCCGCATCGTCGAGGCGACGGTGGCGCTTCACGAGGAGCTGGGGCCGCGCAACACGACGGTCAGCGCGATCGCGCTGCGCGCCGGGGTTCAGCGACTGACCGTCTATCGGCACTTCCCCGACGACGCCGCGCTCTTTCAGGCGTGCACCTCGTGCTGGCTCGAGCGGCACCCGCCGCCGCCACCGCCCGCGCCGGGCGCCGGAGACGACCCGGCACACCGGTTCCGCAACGGGCTCGAGGCGCTCTACCGTTACTACCGCGCGAACGAACGCATGCTGGTGAACTCGTTGCGCGACGTGGCGCACGTGCCGGCGCTGCAGGAGCCGATGCAGGGCTTCGACGCATACAGGGATGTCTACCGCGACGCGCTGCTGCGCTGCTGGACCGCGACGCCGCGGCGGCAGAAGCGCCAGCTGAGGGCGACCGTGTCGCTGCTGGTGCGGTTCCCGACCTGGCAGGCGCTGCGCGAGGAGCTGCCCGACGACGGGCAGATCGCCCTGCTCGCACTGTCGTGGGTCGCGGCGATTGCGGCGCCCGCATCGCATTGAGTTCCGCAGCCGGCCTACGTTGCCCTGTTGCCGAGAAGCTTCGTCAGATTGCCCGCCGCCGCGGCCCCGAAGCGCCTGATGCGCTCGCGCGCTTCGACGACGCCCGGCGCATCGCGATGGGCCGAGATGCCGCCGAGCGGGTTGAGCCGGGTGCCCTTGGCCCAGTGCGCGAGCACCGGATGCGCGGCCCTGACACGCTCGTTCGCGAGGCCGGCAAGGAACGCCGACAGGTAATCCGCGTGCGTGTCCCAGTAGGAGATCGGCGGGCAGAGCCGGTTCTTCTCCTCGTCGCCCGGCACCGTCGCCTCGATCACCCCCAGCATCGCGAACTGGTAGCACGCGAAGCCCCACATGAACGGCTGGACCGTCACCCTGCCCGGCTCGAAGATCGGGCGAAGGGCAGGCCGTGCCAGGCCTCGCGATGCGCAGTGGACGTGCACCGTCGCCTCACTCGTCGGCACCCGGCCCGCGTCGAGCACGATCTCGTCGCGCCCGATGCTGCGCACGTGCCCCAGGCGAACGACGTCCTCGATCCGGCGCAGAAGCGCCAGCTCGGCCTCGCTGATGATCGCGCCGTGCAGCATGGTCGGCGCGACGCCCGCATCGACGCGGAGAAGGAACCCCTTGCCTTCGAGGCGTGCACAGAGTTCGTCGATCGAGGTCGCCTGCGCCATCGCCTCGAGCTCGATCGCAATGCCGCGATAGAAGTCCGGGAGCAGCGTGTGCGGCTGGTGAAACCGGCGATTCAGCCACCACGCCTCGCGTGGCTTGATCCAGCGGATCGACGAAGCGGGGACGCCCTGTTCGAGCATCCACACGCAGGCGTCCACTGCCGTCTTGCCGGCACCGATGACGACGAACTTCTCCGGGCGTTCCCCGATGCGCGCAATCTCGCCCGCGGGCAGGCAGCGAACGCCCTCGGCCACCTCGAACGGAGGCGGGCTGGTTGCGGGAACGCTGCCTTCGAGATACGTGGTGTCGACGACCTTGCGCCGCACGCCCGCGGTCCGGGACTGGTGCGTGAGACGGGAAATGAAGCGGCCGTCGCCCAGGTACTCGCTGGAGGGAAAGTACCGGACGCGGCCACCGGGCAGGAAATTCCGGTCCATCACGCGCGTGAAGTAGGCCCGGATCTCGTCCGGGCCGGCGAGCTCGTAGTAGCCCGCGTTCGTCCCGACCGCGTCGAGGGCATCCTGCCCGAGTGGCACCGAGCTCACGCCATAGAACGCCGAGGGCTGATGCAGGCGGACGTACGGGTAGGCGTCGAGCCAGTGCCCGCCGGGCGCGTGGCGGCGATCCACGATCGTGACGGTCGCGTCGGAATGCGCGAGCAGCGCATCGGTGAACGCCATTCCGGCAGCGCCGGCGCCGACCACAAGGTAGTCCGTTTCGACGGTTTCATTCATCGGCGAAGCTCGAACGTCACCAACTCGACCGTTTCCGTACCCAGGTACGGGTTGTGGCGCACCGATCTGACGATGGCCCTCGCCTCGGGGGAATACCAGTACGTCACAGTCATTCGCCCGGCATAGATGGAATTGACCGGCGAAGTGCCACCCAACTCCCCGATCGCCACGAGCTTGAATGCGTCGAACGTGCCGCCGGGGACGTGGACGGGTTCGTAGCCGACGACTGACACGTCGAAGGCAACGGTTCCTCGCGACGACTTCGCCTTGAACAACCATTCGCTGACGTAGCGCCAGCGCTTGCCGACCTCGAGCGGGAAGCTCAGCTGCTTCGGGTTGGACTCGCTGTGGCGGGGCGAGTCGACGACGTTGAGCTCGTCGGTGAGCGCCAGGGGTTCGCCGTTCTCGGTACCGAACACCCGGCCGGAGCCGATGGAAGTGACCAGCCAGGTGCGGTTGGGAATACGCGACGGCACGGTGCCGTAGGCGACGAACTCCCATCGATCTCCGACCGCCGCACGAGGGCGCTCGGCGACCTGCGCCTGCGCCTGCGCGGGCAAGGCGGCGAGCAGCGCAGCGTTCATCGCCAAACGCCAGCGCCGCCGGACGGCGAATCGGACCCGGTTCGACGATTCGTCGGGTGTCATGGCGATTGCCTGGATGGGAATCAGCCGTTCGGCGTGCCCAACGACGGCCGGTTCTTGCGATAGGAGTTCTTCAGCGCGATCTTGCCGTCCCGGAACGTGAACAGATCGCAACCGTGAACTTCCACGCGAGTGCCGTCGGCGCGCGTTCCCGTGAACGTCCACTCCGATACCCCGCGGTCGCCGCGGACGAGATGCCGGGCGCCGCTCCAGTGGGCATCGGGGAAGGTTGCCCACACGTCTTCGAAGCCGGCCCGCACGGCCTCGCGACCGGCATACCGGGTACCGCAGACCTCGGGGCCGGCAGAGGCCTCGAAGACACAGTCCTCGGCAATGAACGACATGAGGGGGTCGATGTCGTGGCGATTCCACGCATCGGCGAAGGCTTGCAGAACCTCGGTGGTGACCTCGCGAATCACGTCTGCCATGATCCGGTCCCTCCGTGCGGCTTTACCGGCACATCATGAGGCACTGCGCCCTGGGGGGCAAGTGCCGTCAAGGCGCAGTCAGCGTGCGCGAATGCGCCTCGGGGCGTCCCGCAGTTCGCGCCACACCCGAACCACGCCCGCTTCGTCCGGCACAGGATCGGCGCTGAAGCGCAGCGCGCGCACCAGCGCGAGCATCGAGGCGTTCGAGGCGAGCACCCAGCCTTCGATCGTCTCGAAACCGTCGCGCCGCGCGCGACGCAGCAGCCGCGAAATCAATGCGGTGGCCAGTCCATTGCCGCGCCAGTCTTCGGCAACCGTCACGGCGAACTCGCAGACCCTGTCGTCGCCCGCCTGCGCACGCACGTACTGCGCCGCGCCGACGATGTCGATTCCGTCGAGCGCCGGAACCGTCGCGACCAGCACGAAATCGAGCCCGGGCCGCGGGTGCACGCCGCGTTCGAGCGCGCCGGCATCGAGTTGCTTCTTGTGCTGCATGAAGCGCGAGTAGCGCGATTCATCCGACAGCCGTTCGAAGGCCGCGACGATCGCGCTCGCATCGCCCTCCTCGATCTCGCGCAGCGTCACTTCACGGCCGTCTCGCAGGCGGATGCGGCGCGGACGGTAACGCGAGCGGGCGCGGACGGAGGCCAAGTCAGCGGCCGGCAGCGGGTGGCGGCGGCGCGGCCGCCGTGCCGGCACCGCCCGAGGCGCTCGCGCGAAGCTCCCGGCGCAGGACCTTTCCGATGTTCGTCTTCGGCAGCGGCTCGCTGCGGAACTCGAGGAGACGCGGGACCTTGTAGCTGGTCAGGTGCTGGCGGCAGTGCGCGAGCAATTCGTCTTCGGTGAGCGCAGGATCCTTGCGAACGACGATCGCCTTGACCGCCTCGCCGGAGCGCGCGTCGGAGACGCCGATCACTCCGGCCTCGAGCACGCCGGGGTGCCGGGTCAGCACGTCCTCGATCTCGTTCGGGAACACCTTGAACCCGGATACGACGATCATGTCCTTCTTGCGATCGGTGATGCGGACGTTGCCGCGCTCGTCCATCACGCCCATGTCGCCGGTGCGCAGCCAGCCGTCGCCCGTGAAGACCTTCGCGGTTTCATCAGGACGGTTCCAGTAGCCCTTCATCACCTGCGGTCCGCGCAGGCAGATCTCGCCCACCTCGCCCGGCGCGACAGGCTTGCCTTCGTCGTCGAGGATCGCGGCTTCGGTGCTCGGGAGCGGCACGCCGATGCTGCCCGTCCATTCGCCGATGTCGACCGGATTCGCGATCGCCACCGGCGCGGTCTCGGTGAGTCCATAGCCCTCCACGAGCGGTACGCCCGCCCTCTGCATCCAGCGCTGCGCGACGGATTGTTGCACGGCCATGCCGCCCGCCACCGCAAGCTTCAGCGGGCGCAGGTCGACCTGGGCGAAGCCGGGCGCGTCGAGAAGCGCGCGAAACAGCGTGTTCACGCCGATTATCGCGGTGAAGCGACTGTGCCGCAGCACGTCGAGGAAAGCAGGCATGTCGCGAGGGTTGGCGACGAGCACGGCCCGCGCACCGATGCTGAAGAAGGACAGGCACCCGGTGAGCGCGAAGACGTGGTAGAGCGGCAGCGGGATGACGATCGTCTCTTCGCCGTGCTTCAGGTTCGGCGAGACCCAGGCAGCTACCTGGAGGACGTTCGCGAGCATGTTGCCGTGCGTGAGCATCGCGCCCTTGGCCACGCCGGTGGTACCGCCCGTGTACTGCAGAAAGGCGAGGTCTTCGCGCACGAGCCCCGCGTCGTCGAGGGTTCTTGCGCGCCCCGCCGCCAGCACCCGCCCGAACCCGATCGCGCCGCTCAGGCGCCACGGCGGCACGAGCTTCTTCACGTGCTTGACGACGAAGTTCGTCAACAGCCGCTTGACCGGCGGCAACAGGTCGCCCACCTGGGTCGTGACGACGATGCGCACCGGTGTGGATCCGATCACCTGCGCAAGCGTGTGCGCGAAGTTCTCCAGCACGACGATGGCCTTCGCTCCAGAGTCCTCGAGCTGATGCGCGAGCTCGCGAGGCGTGTAGAGCGGATTGACGTTGACCACGACCATCCCGGCGCGGAGCGCACCGAACAACGCAACCGGGTACTGCAGCAGGTTGGGCATCATCAGCGCCACGCGATCGCCACGGTCCAGCCCGGCGTCGTGGCGCAACCAGGCCCCGAAGGCACGGCTCGCCTCGTCGAGTTGCCGGTAGGACAGCGCCGTGCCCATCGATTCGTAGGCCGGAAGATCGGCGAAGCGCCGGCAGCAGGAATCAAGGAGATCCGCGAGCGACTCGAACGCCCCGTGATCGATCTCGGCGGGGACGCCTCGCGGATACTGGTCCAGCCACGGCCTGGTCATGACAGTCTCAGTCGCCTGCATCACGGCTGTGAAACTCTGCCCACTCCAGCTCGGTCCACCACTCGGCCTCGAGTCCTTCGCAGGTCTCACCGTAGGCCTGGCACGCGAGACAACCGTCACCGCGCGCGAGCGCAGCGTCTTCGAGCGGCGGGTAACGCGCCAGCAGGGCCGTCGCCGCGTCACGCGCGACCGCCTCTGCCTCGTTCATCGGTCGATCCGGCAACTCGCGAACGCCCCAGCGGCGAAGCCGCTCCGGACCCTCCGTGAACAGGACGGAGTTCTCCGCGTCGATATGGCGCCAGAGCGCGTGCGAGTAGCGGGTTGCCAGGGTCCGAAGCCGCACGCGGTCGTCGTCGGAATGCGGCCCCCGTTCGAGCATCGGCGCCATCTCGCGCAGCCACGCCTCCATCTGGACGTGCTGCTGCGCCAGGGCGTGCACGGGACCGCGATCGCGCGGCAACTGGGCTTCGGTCACGAGCGCATCGAACAGCACCCGCTCCTCGCGATCGTGGTGGAAATGGCCGGCGAACTCGGTGAAGAACGCAGCGAACCGTGGTCCGTCATCCGGGTCCGCGGTCCCGTCGACGAGTCCGTCGACGTACATGCGAAAGGATCCGAGCATCCGATCGATCAGCACGTGTTCGCCCTCGAGCGTTTCGATCAGCTTCATTGTCGATTCGTCCTGTCCGGTCGAGCGGGAGGTTCGGACGCAGTCGAGGCCGGATCGGGACGGCCGCTCACTGCAACCATCTGCCAGCCCGCGCCGCTCTTCACGTGCACCTCGGTCCACGCACCGCTGACGGAGATGCACCTTCCTTTCCCGGACTCGACGGTAGCGTCGTACCTGTAGTGAACGACGCCGGTCTTCCCGTCGTACACGCGGACACTGAGCGGGTCCAGGTTGTACGCCCGCGTGCGGCCCGGTGCACTCGCCACTGACTGCACCGCGTCCTCGCGCCGATGAGGCGATGGTGAACTCATGTCCCAGCCGACGTAGTCCGGGTGCAGCGTCTCGCGGATCTTCGCTGCGTCCGGGCTCAGCGTAAGCTCCCAGAGTTCCTGCACGCGACGCCACAGATCCCGTTCGTCGGGACCAAGGGCATCGGCCTGAGCTGGCGCAGCCATCGAGGAATTCCGGTGAGGTGCCGCCTGGCGTTGGAGCCAGGCGTCATGCCCACTGTAGCTTGTTGCGCATCACGCAACAAGCGGCCCGCCGCAGGACTCGGGGCAACTGCCCGCAGGCCCCGTGCTACCCTCCGGGCGCATGGCCTGGCGCCCGCAGACACATGCGCAGACACATGCTGACCGACCACGACATCTACCTGTTCCGCGAAGGCACGCATGCGCGCCTGCACGAACACATGGGGTGTCAGCTCCAGGGCGGGGCGCCAGGCGCGCATTTCGCGGTGTGGGCGCCCAACGCACGCGCCGTGTCGGTGATCGGCGACTGGAACGGATGGAACGCCGACGCCGACAGGCTGCACCCTCGTTGGGACGGCTCGGGCATCTGGGAAGGGCGGGTCGACGGCGCGCGCGCGGGCCATGCGTACAAGTACCGGATCGCCTCGGCCGACGGCACGCTGTTGCCCGACAAGAGCGATCCGTTCGCGTTCTTCTGCGAGGAGCCG
>CAZBTE010000013.1:0-17905 GCA_964494665.1 uncultured Limnobacter sp. | reverse complement strand
CGCTCGATTGCCTGCAGCCGTTCGGGCTGATGGTGAGCTTCGGCAACGCGTCGGGTCCGGTGCCGCCGGTGCCGCTCACCGCGCTCAAGGGGTCGCTCTATGTCACGCGGCCGACGCTGATGGCGCACATCGACAACCGCGCGAACCTCGAGGAGATGGCAGCCGAGCTGTTCCGGATGGTCGGCTCGGGCACGATCAGCATCGAGATCGACCAGCGCTACCGGCTCGCCGACGCGGTGCAGGCGCATCGCGATCTCGAGGCGCGCCGGACCACTGGTTCGTCGCTGCTGCTGCCGTAGGGCGCTGTGTCCGACGAACCCGTCGCGGCCGCAACGGCAGACCGGTCGGGCCAAGCATCGCAGGCCTGCGACGTGCCGCAAGCCGATGCACCGCGCCGCTTCGGCGGCGTGACGCGGTTGTACGGCGACGATGCCCTGCCCAGGCTCGCCGCGGCGCACGTGTGCGTGGTCGGCGTAGGCGGCGTCGGATCATGGGCCGCCGAAGCGCTGGCGCGTTCGGGCGTCGGGCGACTCACCCTGGTCGACCTCGACCACGTCGCCGAGTCCAACCTGAACCGGCAGGTGCACGCGCTCGATTCGACGCTGGGTGCCTCGAAAGTCGAGACCATGCGCGCGCGCATCGCCGACATCTGGCCGGTCTGTCGCGTGCAGGTCATCGAAGACTTCGTCACCGCCGACAACGTCGAGGCGCTGTTGCCGCGCGATGCACTCGTGGTGGACGCGATCGATGCACCGCGCGCCAAGGCCGCGATGATCGCCTGCGCGCGCCGTCGTGGCCAGCCGATCGTCGTCTGCGGCGGCGCCGGCGGGCGCACCGATCCGCTGCGACTGCGGCGCGACGACCTCGCGCGCACGCGAGGCGACGCGCTGCTGTCGGCGGTACGTGCGCGCCTGCGCCGCGAGCACGGTTTTCCGCGCGAACCGGGGAAGCGCTTCGGGATCGACGCCGTGTATTCCGACGAACCGCTGGCGCGCGCGCCCGACCCCGCCGCCTGCGCGCGCGAATCGCTCGGCGGCGCGCCGCTCGGCTGCGCCGGCTACGGCTCGGTGGTCACCGTTACCGCGGCGATGGGACTGGCTGCGGCATCGTGGGCGATCGCGCGCTTGCTCGGCACGTCGGCCGCGGGCTCGCGAAAGCCTGCCCGGAAAAACGGCGCGGTTCAATAGCAAGAAGCTATGAAACAAGTGACTAAATTTGATTTGCCCGACTTCGAACGGTACCCCTAGACTGGCGCCAATCCACAACCGAGGTCTGCATCATGAGCGATACCAAACTCACTACCACCGGCGGTGCGCCGGTCGCGAACAACCAGGACTCGCTTACCGCCGGACGGCGCGGCCCCATGCTGCTGCAGGACGTCTGGTTCCTCGAGAAGCTGGCGCACTTCGACCGCGAAGTCATTCCCGAGCGGCGCATGCACGCCAAGGGCTCGGGTGCCTTCGGCACCTTCACGGTCACGCACGACATCACGCAATACACGCGGGCGAAGATCTTCTCGCAGATCGGCAAGAAGACCGACCTGTTTGCGCGCTTCTCCACGGTGGCCGGCGAGCGTGGCGCAGCCGACGCCGAGCGCGACATCCGCGGTTTCGCGGTCAAGTTCTACACCGAGGAAGGCAACTGGGACCTGGTCGGCAACAACACGCCGGTGTTCTTCTTCCGTGATCCGCTGAAGTTCCCGGACCTCAATCACGCGGTCAAGCGCGATCCGCGCACCAACCTGCGCAGCGCGAAGAACAACTGGGATTTCTGGACCTCGCTGCCCGAAGCGCTGCACCAGGTCACGATCGTGATGAGCGACCGCGGCATTCCGGCTTCGTACCGGCACATGCACGGCTTCGGCTCGCACACGTACAGCTTCTGGAACGCCCAGGGCGAGCGCTTCTGGGTCAAGTTCCACTTCAAGACCCGGCAGGGCATCCAAAACCTGAGCGACGCCGAGGCCGAGAAGCTGATCGGGCGCGACCGCGAGAGCCACCAGCGCGACCTCTACGACGCGATAGCGCGCGGCGACTTCCCCAAATGGACGATGTACGTGCAGGTGATGCCCGAGAAGGACGCAGCGAAGCTGCCGTACCACCCGTTCGACCTGACCAAGGTCTGGTACAAGAAGGACTACCCGCTGATCGAGGTCGGCGTGCTCGAGCTGAACCGCAATCCCGAGAACTATTTTGCCGACGTCGAGCAGGCTGCGTTCAATCCGGCCAACGTGGTGCCCGGCATCGGCTTTTCGCCCGATCGCATGCTTCAGGGGCGGCTGTTCTCGTACGGCGACGCGCAACGCTACCGGCTCGGCGTGAACCACTACCAGATCCCGGTGAACACGCCGAAGTGCCCGTTCCACAACTTTCATCGCGACGGCGCGATGCGCGTGGACGGCAACAACGGCAGCACGCTCGCCTACGAACCGAACAGCTACGGCGAGTGGCGCGAGCAGCCCGACTTCAGCGAGCCGCCGCTGCAGCTGGAAGGGCCGGCCGATCGCTGGAATTACCGCGAGGACGACGAGGACTACTTCTCGCAGCCGCGCGCGCTGTTCCGGTTGATGACGCCGGCGCAACAGCGGGTTCTGTTCGAGAACACAGCGCGCGCGATGGGCGATGCGCCGATCGAGATCAAGCGGCGGCACATCGAGAATTGCACGAAGTGCGATCCGGCCTACGGCGCTGGCGTCGCGAAAGCGCTCGGGCTCGAGGGCTAGGGTCTGTTCGCCCGCAGTGACGCGGGCGACAGTGCTCCTAACACCGAATGGCGGGAGGGGCGGCACTCCGGCTCGCGGTGCCGGCCGCAGCAGGAGGCCGTAAACGGGTAGCATTTGCGCTGCGCACAGCTACCCGCTCTCCTGCATGAGCCGATCCGGCACCGTCGCCGTCTACTTCGTTGCATCTCCGCTACAGTACCTCGCGGCCCGCCGCATCGCGGCGACGTTCGAGGCAGGCGCGCGGCAGGTGCTGGTCTGGTACAAGCGGGGCGTCGAACCTGCGGTCGAAGCGGGGCGATGGGACGCCTGCAGCTACATGCCCTGGCCGCGCCTCGAACCGCTGCCCGGGCCGTTCGGTCGCCATCGCCGGCTGCGCGCCAACATCCGGCTCGTGGCCGGGCTGGTCGGGCCGTGTGATCGACTGGTGCTGCACAGCGCAGTCTTCGATACCGAGGCGACCAACTACTTCCTGCACGCGTTGCCGCTCGCTTGCGGGGCAAGCGAGATGCGTGCGCGCATCCTTCCCGATGGCCTGATCAGCATCCGGCGCTATCCGCTGTCGTTGCCCAGGCGCGCGCTCCAGGGCATGCGCAAGTTGCGCAGGCTGTTCGCGCCCGAGTTGAATTATTGGTGCTTCGGCGGCGACCGTATCGGCTCCGATGCACCGTTCTGCGATCGCGTCTATGTGCTGCCGGGCCTGCCTCACGAGTACCCGGCCGACAGGGCGTTCGCGCTGCCGCGACTGGTCGAGCCCGCGCCGGATGCCGCGAAGGATCCCGGCGTCCGTCGGGCGCTGGTCATCGGGCAACCGCTGACCGGATTCCGGCTGATGCCTGCGGCCGAGGTGGCGGCGGTGAGCGCGCGCATCCGCGACTGGCTCCACGGCGAGGGCATCGCGCAGGTGGACTACAAGACGCATCCGAGGGATCCGGAGCGTGAACTCTGCCATCCGGACTACCGGTTGATCGACGACGTCGCGAGCATCGAATCGCACATGGCGCAGACGCGCTACGACGCGGTGATCGGCGTGCGCTCGTCGGCGTTGCTGCTGGCACGGCAAATCTACCCGGAGCCGGTGCGCGTGATCGCGTTCGGCTGGGAGTCGTTGCGCTTCAAGTCGGAGCGCGAGCGCGAAGACATGCGTCACGCGTTCGCCGACGGCGGGGTGGAGTTCGCGTGACCCTGTCGCAGTTGCGCGAGCGCATCGCGCCGGTCAACGCCTGGCTCCTCACTGCGATCTTCTTCTTCATCCCGATCCAGGCGGCGCCCGCCTACCTGCTGTCGGCGCTGTTGCTGGTGCTGTGGATCGTCGAGGGACGCCTCGGGCCGAAACTGCGCGCGCTGGCTGCCGAACCGCTCGTATGGATCTTCCTCGGCTACTGGGGCGTGCTGGCGCTGTCGATGCTCTGGACCGAGGACACCGACTGGGGTTGGCGCATGGTACGGCGGCAGAACTTCTTCCTGCTGTTCCTGCTGTACTTCAGCGTTGCACGCCGCGAGCACTTCGACCGCTACGTCGCGGCGTTCCTGGCGTCGATCGCACTGTGCGAGGCGCTGGCGTTCTACAACTGGACGCAGATGCACGTGTGGCCTGCGCTGCCCGAGGGCATCCGGGTCGACAAGGGAACCGGCGAAACTGCGCCTTTCGTCGATCGCATCATGTACACGCCGATACTGGCGTTGGCCGGCTACCTGGCGGGCCATCGCCTGCTGTTCGATGCGCGGACCATGGGCCAGCGTCTGCTCTACGGCGGCCTGCTGGTGGCGACCACACTGAACCTCGTGATCGGGGGCGGCCGTGCAGGCATGGTGGGCTTCCTCGCGCTGTTTGCGCTGCTGGTGTTCCAGCGCTTCGCGCGCCGGCCGGTGATCGCCACGGCGCTGGCCACCGTGCTGGCGGGCGGCCTCGTGCTGGGCGCCTATCATTCGAACGACCACTTCAAGGGCAGGGTGGACGCTGCGTTCGACGAGATCGTCAATTTCCGCGAGCGTCCCAATACCGCCCCCAGCCTGCGTATCGTCTATTCGATCAATGCGTGGCGGATCTTCTCCGCGCAACCGCTGCTCGGCGTGGGCATCGGCGACTATCGGGCGGAGTACGAGCGCGTGAACGCGATCCACACGCCGCAGTGGGGGGCGGCCTGGAATCCGCACAACCAGTACCTGTACGTGCTAACCGCCGCTGGGCTGGCCGGCGGCGTTGCACTCGTGCTGGTGCTGGGCGTGCCGCTGCTGCGCCGAGGCCCGTCGGACGGGCGCGAGCGCATCCGCCGCGCACCGCCGCTGTTGCTGATCGTGATCTGCCTGTCCGAGTCCTACCTGCTGCGCTCGAACGTCAGCCTGATGTACGTGCTGTTCCTGGCCGCGCTGTGGTGCGGCGTGCCGCGGCCCTCGACCGCATCGGTGTGCCTGGGCCGTTCACCTTCCGGTCACCCCGCGTGAGCCCGAAACGCGCGCGCAACCAGGGCGTGCCGCCGGAGCGGATCCTCGTCGTGCGCAGCTCCGCGATCGGCGACGTGGTCTTTGCCTCGCCGTTGGCGGCTGCGCTGCGGCGCACCTGGCCGAGCGCCCGCATCGCGTGGGTGGTCGAGCCGGGCATCGATGCGCTGATCGCGCACGACCCGGCGCTCGACGAGATCATCGTGTGGCCCAAGTCGGAATGGCTCGGGCTGTGGCGTGCGCGCCGGCTGCGCGAGTTGTGGCGACGGGTGGGCGCTTTCCGTGCGCAATTGCGCAGCCGCCGCTTCGACCTGGCGCTCGACCTGCACGGGCTGGCCAAGGGTGCGCTGATCGCGCGACTGAGCGGTGCGCCGCGTCGCATCGGATTGGGTGCACGCGAAGGCAGCCGCTGGCTGGTGACCGAGGTCGTCCCCAGGGGCGGCGACGCTTCGCGCATCGGCTCGGAGTACCTGCACCTCGCGCGCCACCTGGGCCTGGACTGCGACGACTTCCTGCCGCGGCTCACGCTCGATCCGCAGGCCGAGGCGCGGGCGCTCGCGCTGCTGGCGCGCAACGGCCTGGCGCCCGGCGGCTACGCGGTGTTCGCAGCGTTCACCACGCGACCGCAGAAGCACTGGTTCGCCGACGCGTGGCAGGCGCTGGCGCCGATGGTGCGGGAACGCACGGGGCTGGTTCCGGTGCTGCTGGGCGGTCCAGCCGATCGCACCGAGGCGGCGCGCATTGCGGCCGGCGCGCCGGCGATGATCGACCTCGCCGGGCAGACGGGGCTGGCCGAGGCCGCCGCGCTGGTGCGCCATGCCGGGCTGCTGGTGGGCGTCGATACCGGCCTCACGCACATGGGCATCGCGTTTTCGGTGCCCACCGTCGCGCTGTTCGGATCGACCTGCCCCTATAGCGTGACCGGCCGCGACAACGCGCGCGTCGTGCGGCTCGGCCTGCCCTGTTCCCCCTGCGGACGCAGGCCCACCTGCGGCGGCGCGTGGACCTGCATGCGCGACATCGAGCCGCGCCGCGTGCTCGACGAGGCGAGCGCCGTGCTCGGCATCACTGCATGAGGGTGTTGCACGTCGAAGCGGGGCGCCACCTGTACGGCGGTGCGCGCCAGGTGGCGTGGCTGGTCGAGGGGCTGGCACGGCGCGGCGTCGACAACCTGCTGGCCTGCGCACCGGGAGCGGGCATCGCGGCGCACGTGGCCGGCAGTGCGCGCGTGCTCGAGATGCCGATGCGCGGCGATGCCGATGCGGCGCTGGCGTGGCGGCTGGCGCGCGCGATCCGCGCCGAGCGACCCGACCTGATTCACCTGCACAGCCGCCGCGGCGCCGACCTGTGGGGCGGCGTCGCGGCGCGCCTGACTGGCACCGCCTGCGTGTTGTCGCGGCGCGTGGACAATCCCGAGCCGCGCTGGCTGGCACGCACCAAGTACCGGCTGTACGACCACGTGATCGCGATCTCGCAGGGCATCCGTGACGTGCTGGTCGCCGAGGGCGTTGCGCCGCAGCGCGTGTCGTGCGTGCGCAGTGCGGTCGACGCCGGGCCGTACCTGCAGCCGGTGGACCGCGAAGCGTTCCTCGCGGAGTTCGCGCTCGCTGCGGACGCGCGCGTGATCGGCATGGTCGCGCAACTGATTCCGCGCAAGGGTCATCGCTACCTGATCGACGCGGTCGACGTGCTGCGGGGCGATCACCCCGAGCTGCGCGTGCTGTTGTTCGGCCAGGGGCCATCGCGCGCGCAGCTCGAAGCCGAAGTGGCGCGGCGTGGCCTGAGCGACACGATCCGCTTCGCCGGCTTTCGCACCGACCTGCCGCGTTGGCTGGGCGGCCTGGACATCGTCGCGCATCCTGCCGACATGGAGGGGCTGGGCGTGTCGCTACTGCAGGCCTCGGCCGCCGCGGTGCCGATCGTCGCCAGCCGTGCCGGCGGCCTGCCCGAGGCCGTCAGCGACGAAGTCAGCGGACTGATCGTGCCGCCTGGCGACGTGCCCGCGCTCGTTGCCGCGTTGCGCCGCCTGCTTGCCGACGCCGGGCTGCGGCGCAGCCTCGGCGCTGCGGGCAGGGCGCGCATCCTGGCGGAGTTCTCGGTCGACGCCATGGTCGAAGGCAACCTGGCTGTCTACCATCGCGTATTGGCCGCGCGGGGAACGCGCGCCGTCGCTAACGGAGATCCCGGATGAGCTTTCCCCGGATGAGTCCCGGCGATCGCATCGTCGTCGTCGTCTTCGTGCTCTACGTCGCGCTGCTCGCGGTGCTTCCGCTCGTGATGAGCCCGCAGGACCTTGCCTTCACGTTCTCCGAGGAGGGCGTGTTCGAACGTGCGTCGATCGTCGGGTGGATCGCGGTCGCCGCGGTGGTGATGCTGCGCATCCGGCCGCTGGACGTGCGCGCAAGCGCGTTCACCGCGCTGTTCCTGGTGTTCGCGGCGCGCGAGGCCGATTGGCACAAGGCGTTCACCGCGGACAGCATCTTCAAGAACGCCTACTACCGCAGGACGCCGGCGCCGTTCGAGGAGAAGCTGATCGCGGGAATCGTCGCGCTGGCGCTGCTGGCGCTGTTCGTCTACGTGATCTACGTGTCGGTGCGCTTCCTGGTACTCGAGCGCGGCTGGCGTTCGCGCGCCGGCGGATGGCTGGCATTCGCGCTGTTCCTGCTCTTCGCCTTCAAGGCAGTCGACCGTGCGCCGGCCATCCTCGAGGTCGACTACGGCATCGTGCTGCCGGAGATCGTGAAGCTGTACGCATCGGCCTTCGAGGAAGGCGTCGAGAGCTTCCTTCCGGTGATCTTCGGCTGGTCGGCGTGGATCAGCCAGGACGAGCGACGCTACCTTTCTTCGGGCCGCTGAACTCAGACGATCAGGCGCTCGGTGCGCGCGCCGTGCGCCGCGAAGCGCCCGATCCGCAGCGGCGTCACGTCGAGCAACGGCGGCTCGCCGGCGATCTCGGCGGCGACGATGCGCCCGATCGCCGCAGCCTGCTGCACGCCGTGGCCGGAGAAGCCGCAGGCGTCGTACCAACCCGGCACCCCGGGCGCCGGCCCGACGATCGGCTGGTGGTCGGGCGTGGTCTCGTAGTAGCCCCACCAGCTCGCGCGGCGGTCGATCGCCAGCGTCGCGAACCATGGAAAGTGGCGCAGCGCCGCCGTGTAGACCGACTCGAGCCAGGCCCAGTCGACGCCTTCGGCGAAACCGGTGTCGTCGGGATTGCTCAGGCCGAAGATGAGCCGCTCGCGCTCCGGGCGGAACCACAGGCCGGTGTCGAGATCCACGGTGAGCGGGTAGCGCGGGGCCGGCGCCAGCGGCGCGGTGACGTAGACCATGCGACGCGCCGGCACGACCGGTACCCGCAGGTTCGCGAGCGCCGCCACTTCGCCCGCCCAGGCGCCGGCGGCATTGACCAGCCACGTGGCTTCGAACGCACCGGCAGCGCTATCGACGCGCCAGAAGGCGCCGTGCCGGACGATCGCGCGCACGGCGGCGTTCAGGTGCAGGCGTACGCCGGCCGCGCGCGCCTGCGCCAGCGAGGCGAGCGTGATGCCGTGCGGGTCGACACAACCGTCGAGGCTGCAGAACGTGGCGCCCGCCAGCCCGGTGGTGTCGGCGGGCACGATGCGCGTGGCCTCGGCGGGCTCGAGAAGCTGCACCGGCAGGCCGAGCCCCTGTTGCATGGCCGCTGCCTCGCGATGTGCCTGCCATTGCGCGTGCGGCACGTAGAACAGGTAGCCGATCGGCCGATAGCCGGCCTGCGGCATCGCGCGATACTCGTCGATGCTCGCGGCCGACAGCTGCACGTTCAGCGCATCGGAGAACTGCACCCGCACGCCGGCTGCGCTGCGGCCGGTCGAGCCGGCGGCCGGTGTCGGTTCGCGTTCGAGCAGCACGACGCGCAGGCCGCGTTCGGACAGCCGCCGCGCGCACGCCGCGCCGACGATTCCGGCGCCGACGATCAGGACGTCGGTGACGTCGGCCATTTCAAGCGGCGCTCGCGCGCGTCCATGCCACGCGGCAGGCGGCGAGATCCCACAGCGCCTGGCCCACGCTCTTGAAGACGATCGGCCCTTGCGCGGGTCGCGGCGCATCGCCGGCGATCACCCGTTCGAGCGGCGTCACGGCCGACCAGTCGACGCCGGCCTGCAGCAGGTCGCCGGCTTCGTGGCGCGCGCCCGCCAGGTCGTCGACGTACAGCGCGGCACGCGCGACCAGCGCGGCGGGCAGCTCGCACATGTCGGGACGAAACGCGCCCACCGCCGCGACGAAGCCGGCGAAGCCCGGGTGGTCGTGAAAGAGCGGCACGGTGGCGGTGGTGGCGGTGACGACGAGATCGGCATCGTCGAGCGCTTCGTCGGGCGTGGCGACGGCTGCGCAATCGACGCCGTGCGCGCGACCGCGTTCGGCCAGTGCCGCTGCGTGATCCGGGTTGCGCGAGCACACGCGCACGCGCCGCACGCCCAGCAGCGCGACGAAGGCTTCCAGGTGCGCGCTGGCCTGCACGCCGGCGCCCACGACCAGCAGCGATTGGCGGCGCGAAGGCGCGAGTTCGAGCGCAGCCAGCGCCGACATGGCCGCGGTACGGCGCGCGGTCGCCGTCGGGCCGTCGAGCATCAGCAGCCGCTCGCCGGTGTCGGCACGCATCAGCAGCACTTCGCCCAGCAGCACGGGAAGCCCGCGCGCCGCGTTCCCTTCGTGCACCGTGACCAGCTTGGTGCTGGCATATTCGCCGTCGGTAGCTGGCATCGCGAGCAGCGTTCCACCGGCCAGCGGCACCGCCAGGCGCTCGGGCGCTGCGGTGAGGCCGGCGTGCCGGCGGCGCAGCATGTCGCGCAGCGCCTCGACCAACTCGGGCCAGGGTAGCGATTCGGCGGTCCTTGCAGCGTCGAGCAATTGCATCGCGGGTCCGGCGGCGCGCAGCGGCGTGGCGCGCGGTGCAGCGATGATAACCGCCGGTTCGCCGCTGAGGTGGAACGTGGCAGCGCCGGTCAGTCGCTGCGGTGGAACGCCGCAGCGCCGGCCGATGCGATGCGGTACGATCGCCGCCGTGCCGGAGCGTGCATGATTTCCGACCCGATCGAATTGCGAACCCATCCGTCGGCTTTCCGCGCGATGCGCGCCTGCCGCGCGATACGCCCGCGCCGCGCGTTGCGCGCACGGTTGCGCCGATGAGTCCGGCCGAACGCGCCGATCTGGTGCTCGCCGGCATCGAGATCGTCGGCACGCTCGCGTTCGCGCTGTCGGGATTCATCGAGGCGACGCGCAAGCGCATGGACATCGTCGGCATCGCGACGGTGGCGTTCGTCGCCGCGCTGGGCGGCGGAACGCTGCGCGACATCCTGCTCGACAGGCGTCCTTTCTTCTGGGTCGAGCGGTCGGGTTACGTCTGGCTGATCCTGGTGCTGACGGTCGTCGGCCTCGTGCTGATGCGGGCGCGCCACATCGAGTTCACCGGGCGCGCGATGCGCTGGCCCGATGCGCTCGGACTGGGACTGTTCAGCGTGGTGGGCGCCGGTCAGGCGATCGCGATGGAACAGCCGCTGATCGTGGCGGCGCTGATGGGCGTGGTCACCGCCGTGTTCGGCGGCGTCATGCGCGACATCCTGTGCAACGAGGTGCCCACTGTGTTCCGCGACCATCGTCCGTACGCGGTCTGCGCGTTCGCGGGCGCGTGGACCTTCATTGCGTTCGAGGCGCTTGCCGCGCCGGACTGGATTGCACTGAGCGCCGGCATCGCGGTCGCGGCAGGCTGGCGCATGCTGGCGCTCGTGTGCGACTGGCGCGTGCCCGGGTGGACCGGTCGCTGAACGGCAGCTTGCGCCGTTCCTGGCCCGGCCCGCTCAGCGCCGGCCGGTGGTCAACATCACGATCGCTCCGATCACGATGAAGGCGCCGAGCGCCTGGATCGGCGCGACGCGCTGATCCAGGACGATCCAGCCGAGCAGAAGCGCCGCGATCGGTTCGAAATTCAGCACCGCCGCGTTGTTGACCGCACCCAGTCGCGGAAGGAGCACGAACAACGCGGTGATGGCCGTGCCGTACAGGACGGTCAGCAGCGCCAGTGCGAACCAGCCGATGCCGTCGTGCGGCCAGTGGCAGCTGCCGCCGAGCATGCCGCTCGCCAACGCGACCAGCGCCACCACGCTCATCAGCACCAGTGTGCGCAGCCGGCCGTCGGTGGTCCCCAGCCAGCGCGTGGTGAGGAACAACGCGGTGGCGAAGGCTGCCGCGCCGCCGAGCGCGAACGCGACACCGGTTGCCAGGGACTCGCTCGCCGTCGCCGGCCCTGCCAGGCCAGCCACGTCCAGCGCCAGCGCCAATCCGAGCAGCGCGACCGGCATCGCGAAGAAGGCGCGCCGGGACGGGCGTTCGGCGCCTGCCGCCCAGGAGATCAGGCCGAGCATCAACGGAAAGGTGTTGAAGGCCAACAGCGCCAGCGCAACCGGGATGCGCGCCACCGCGGAGTACAGGCACAGGCTCTGGATCGAGACCAGCAAGCCGATCGCGGCCGCCCGGCGCAGCGTCGGCAGGGGCATGCGCACCACCACGCCCGCCTGGCGCAGCAACAGCAGCACGAACACGGCCGTTCCGAACGAGCGCACCGCAACCGCGGTGGCGACGTTGGCGCCGTGATCGAACGCGAGTCGTGCAGAGACGTGGTTACCCGCGAACGAGACGGCGATCAGCAACAGCAGCGAAACGCCGAGCCAGCGGGGAAGGGCGGCAGGGGTAGTCATGGACAGGCGCGAGCATACCAGCGGCATAGCCGCCTCACGCAGGCACGCGGATTGCTCGCCACCCGGTACAGCATGGACCCAGCGCGAGCCGGCCCGCACGCGCCCTCGACTCCAAGGAGACCGTCATGAAACGAACCAACCTGCTGCGAATCGTCCGTGCGTCGATGCTGTCGACGGCGGTCGGTGTGGCCTTCGGCTGCGCGACCTGGGATGGCATGTCCAGTGCCGACAAGGGCACCGCTGCCGGCGCCGTCGTGGGCGGCGTGGTCGGCAATGCCGTCACCGACGGCGCTCTGGGTACCGTCGGCGGAGCCGTGGTCGGTGGCGCGGTCGGCCGTGAGGTCGGCAAGCGCCGCGACTGAACCCGATCGGCGCACGCCGCGCCGCGCCACCAGCGCACGCCGCGCCAGCGCGACGACGCGCCCGCCTTGACCGGCCGCACGTTGCCTCGCACCATCGAGGACGAATGGCGCCCTCGATGGCGCATGGAGGCAAGGCCTCATGCAGACGACGACGCTGCTCGGGATCGCGCGCTCGCTCGCGATCTACCATGTGCCTGGCCGTGGCGCGCGATCGCGTCGCTTCTACGCGCCTTTCGTCCCTGCCGGCGGGCTGTGCTTCGACATCGGCGCGCACGCGGGCAACCGGGTACGCTGCTTTCGTTCGCTCGGTGCGCGCGTCGTGGCCGTCGAGCCGCAACTCGAGTTCGCGCGTCTGTTGCGATGGATGTTCGGCCGCGACCCGCTCGTGACCGTGATCGAAGCCGCACTCGGTGCCGTGCACGGCAGCGCGACGCTGCACGTCAGTGCGCTGACGCCGACCGTCTCGACCCTCTCGCCCGCGTGGATCGAACGGGCGCGTGGCGACGGATCGTTTCGCGGTGTTCGCTGGGAGCCGGGGCCGACGGTCCCGGTGCGCACCCTCGACGAACTGATCGCGCAGCACGGTGTGCCCGACTTCGTGAAGGTCGACGTCGAGGGGATGGAGGAAGCGGTGCTGTCGGGACTGTCGCAGCCGGTGGAAGCGCTGTCGTTCGAGTACCTCGGCCTCGCGCCGGATCTCGCGACCGCCTGCGTGCAGCGCCTCGCCTCGCTGGCGGACTATCGCTTCAACTGGTCACCGGGCGAGTCGATGCGCCTGGCCGGCGAATGCTGGGTCGACGCAGAGCGCATGCGTGGACGGCTTCCGGCAATCTGCGCGCGCGGAGGGTCGGGAGACGTCTACGCGCGCCGCGCTACTGGCGCTTGGCCTCGAACTCGATGATCAGCTCGACGGTATTGCCGACCCAGCCGTTGTCGACGCCGTACTTCATGCCCCAGGCGCTGCGCTCGAAGCTGCCGCGCATCGACACCCCCATCGCGTATGGCTTGCCGCTGAACAGGCCGCCGCCCATCGGATGCTCGGCGCTCTTGTTCCAGGTGGCCTGCAGAGAGACCGGGTTGCGTCGGCCGAGCAGCTCGAGCTGTCCGTCGATCACGAAGGTTCGATCGCCGGTACGGCGTGCGCCGTCCGCCGTGAAGACCATCTTCGGGAACTCCACGCTGTTCAGGAAGTCGGCGCTCTTCAGGTGATCGTCGCGCTTGCGGTGATTGGTGAACACGCTGGCGCTGTCGATCTCGATGCGCACGTTCGACAGCGTTCCGGTGTCCTCGTCGAAAACGTAGGACCCGGTGCCGGCGCGGAACATGCCGAGCACCTTCGAGAATCCGACGTGATCGACCAGGAAGCCGAGCGACAGGTGTTCGGGGTCGATCTCGTAGCGTGCCGGTTTCGCGACGGCCTGGGTGGCGAGGAAAACCAGCGCCGCGATCGTGAAGGACCATCTGATCTGCTTCATGGCAGCAACTCCTCCGGACAAGCGCTTCGATCGCGCAGCAGCCACAGCACGTCGGCTGCGAACGAAGCGGTCAGCACCGCGAGTGCACCGGCGGCGATCGTGACCGCAGCCGACGGCGGCACGACTGGCGCCAGGCAGACGACCAGGCTTGCGGTCTGCACCGCGCAGGCGGCCTTGCGCCGTGCGCTCGTCGGCAACGGACGTGCCAGCACCGGCCACAGCAGGCACGCCGCAACGAAGACGTAGCGCAGCAGGCCCGACGCAAGCACCCAGGCGCCGACCTTGCCCGTGCGCCAGGTCAGCAAGGAAAGCACGAGGATCAACAACGCGTCGGTTTCCATGTCGAAGCGCGCGCCGAACGCGCTGGCCATGCCGCTGCGTCGTGCGAGCGCGCCATCGAGCGCATCGAGCAGGGCCGCGGCGCTCGCCGCGGCGACCACGAACCAGGCCAGCACGGCGACGCGCTCCAGGACCAATCCGGCCAGCAGCGCGGTGATCGACAGGCGCAGCAGCGTGACGCGATTCGCACCGCCCACGCGCCGATGCGGAAGGTGATCGGCCAGCAGCGGCGCCATCCCCAGCAGCGTGCCGCAGAACACGGCGAGCGTCACGAGCACGTACCAGTGCCCGGGTTCGCCGGTGGCCTGCAGCGCCACGGCGGCAGCGCACAGCGCGAGCATCGCCAGCAACGAAGTCAGCGCAGCGTCGCGCCGCAGCGACTTCGCATCAATGGAGCTCATGTTGTTGGTGGCCTGCATCGATACAATCCACCATCGACGATTCGCGCCGCCAACGGTACCACCAGAATGGGCACGGGCGAGGCAAGGGCCTACTGGATCGTTTCGCCGCAGCGCAGCGAAATCCGCGCGGAAGCACTGCCGCCTCCGGCGGCGGGCGAAGTGCTGGTGCGCGCGCTGTACAGCGGGATCAGCCGTGGCAGCGAAACGCTCGTGTTCCGGGGCGAAGTGCCGGAGGGCGAGCGCGGACGCATGCGCGCGCCGTTCCAGGCGGGCGAGTTTCCGGGACCGGTGAAGTACGGTTATTCCAGCGTCGGCGTGGTCGAAAGCGGGCCGGCGGAACTGGTCGGAGCGACGGTGTTCTGCCTGTATCCGCACCAGGATCGCTACGTGGTGCCTGCGGCAGCGGTGCATCCGGTGCCGGCGCCGGTGCCGGCACGCCGCGCAGTGCTTGCGGCGAACCTGGAAACCGCAGTGAACGCACTCTGGGACGCAGGCGTGCGGGTCGGCGACCGCGTGGCCGTCGTCGGCGCGGGTGTCGTCGGGCTGCTCGTGGCCTGGCTGGCTGCACGGGTGCCGGGCTGCGTCGTCGAACTGGTCGATACCGATGCGTCGCGCGCCACCGTGGCGGCGCTGCTCGGCGTCGCCTTTGCTGGCCCTGAACGTGCCCGACCCGATGCCGACCGCGTGTTTCACGCCAGCGGCAGCGGTGACGGACTCGCGCTGGCGCTCGCGCTGGCGGGCCATGAAGCAAGCGTGATCGAGCTGAGCTGGTATGGCAGTCGCACGGTTCAGGCGCCCCTCGGCGGGGCCTTTCACTCGCGCAGGCTGACACTACGGAGTTCCCAGGTCGGGGCAGTGGCGGCGGCACAGCGTGCACGCTGGTCGCACCAGCGGCGCCTTGCGCTCGCGCTTGCGCTGCTCGACGATCCGCGTCTCGACGCGCTGGTGGCCGAGGAGAGCGTGTTCGACACGCTGCCGGCGTTGATGGCACGGCTCGCCGACGGAACGCAAGGCGCGCTGTGCCACCGCGTGTCGTATCGCTGAATCCGAAGGAGCCTCGCATGTATACCGTCTGCGTTCGCGATCACTTCATGGTCGCCCACAGTTTCCGCGGACCGGTGTTCGGTGCGGCGCAGCGGCTTCATGGTGCGACCTACGTGGTGGACCTCGAGCTGCGGCGGCCGACACTCGACGACGACGGCGTGGTGATCGACATCGGCGAGGCCAGGCGGATGCTGCGCGAGGTGCTCGACGGCCTGGACCTGCGCAACCTCGACGACGACGCTTCGTTCGCGGGGCGCAACACGACCACCGAGTTCCTGGCGCACGTCGTGTTCGAGCGGGTCGCGCAACGCCTGCGCGCCGGCGCGGCCGGCGCAGGGCTTGCATCGATGCGCGTGACCCTGCACGAGTCGCACGTCGCCTGGGCCGCGTACGAGGCGCCGCTCGGGTGAACCTTCACTTCCTCGTGCCGGGGAATCCGGCCGCCCGGACCGGCGGCTACGTCTACGATCGCCGCATCGTCGCCGGGCTTCCCGCCTGCGGTGTGGCGGTGAGCCTGCACGGGCTCCCTGACGGATTCCCCGATGCAGACGCCGCGATGCTGCGTGGCGCGGATGCGCTGCTGGGCGCGCTTCCCGATGCCGCCGTGGTGGTGATCGACGGGCTCGCCTTCGGCGCGATGCCGCAGGTCGTGCGCCAGCACGCGCAGCGGCTGAAACTGGTTGCGCTGGTGCACCATCCGCTGTCGTTCGAAAGCGGACTCGACCCGGCCAGGGCGAGGCAGCTCGCCGACAGCGAGCGTGAAGCGCTGGCGTACGCGCGCCTGGTCGTCGTCACCAGCGCGGCGACCGCTGCGGCACTCACCGCGCCGGGTGGCTTCGGCGTTTCGCCCGAACGGATCGCGGTCGTCGAGCCGGGCACCGATCGCGTACCGCCGGCGGACCCGGCCCATGCGGCAGCCGTGCGCGCACGCAGCGCGTCCGACCAGGGGCCGGCGCTGCTGTGCGTGGCGACGTTGACGCCGCGCAAGGGCCACGAGGTGTTGCTGGAAGCGCTTTCTCGCCTGCGCACGCGGCGCTGGACCCTGCGTTGCGCAGGCAGCACGACCCGTGATCCGCAGTACGCGCGCACCGTGGCCGCACGCATCGATTCGTCGGGACTGGCGCAGCGGGTGATTCTGCTGGGCGAACTGGACGACGACGCGCTCGCGCTCGAGTATTCGCGCGCCGATGTGTTCGTATTGGCCACGCAATACGAGGGCTACGGCATGGCGTTCGCCGAGGCGCTCGCGCACGGCCTGCCGATCGTGGGCACGACGGCCGGTGCGGTCGCCGGGACGGTGCCTCCGGGCGCGGGCCTGCTCGTGCCCCCCGACGACGTCGATGCGCTCGAAGCGGCGCTGGCCCGCGTGCTCGACGAGCCGGACCTGCGCCAATGCCTGGCGCAACGTGCGCGTGCCGCCGGCGAGCGGCTGGACGACTGGCCGACGAGTTGCCGGCGTTTCGCGAGCATCGTCACCGAGGTGGCCGTTCGATGAACGACTTCAGTGCGCAGTGGCTCGCGTTGCGCGAGCCTTACGACCAGCGCGCGCGCAGCGCGGCGCTGGAACGGCAACTGATCGAGGCCCTGGCCGCACGCCGGGAGATTCCGTTGACGGTGATCGACCTGGGAGGCGGAACGGGCGCGAACCTGCGTCATCTCGCGCCGCGCCTGGCCGGTGCACAGCACTGGCGCATCGTCGAGAACGACGCGACGCTGCTCGAGGCGGTGCCGGACGCGATGGCGGCGTGGGCACGGCGCGCCGGACATGGCTTTCGCGAGGCGGCGGGCGGCTGGCAGGTCGACGGGATGAACTTCTCGGCCAGGATATCGCTCGATCGATGCGATCTTGCGCAGGCGGTGCCGGAGCTTGCGCTCCACGGTGCCTTCATGGTCACAGCCTCGGCGCTGCTCGACCTGGTGTCGAGTGCCTGGCTCGACGTGTTGCTGCGGCGCTGTGCTGCGGTGCGTGCGTGCGTGCTCTTCGCGATGAGCTATGACGGGGCCATCGCCTGGACGCCCGCGCATGCCGACGACGCGATCGTGCGCGAGGCCTTCAACGCGCATCAGCGCCGTGACAAGGGATTCGGCGCGGCGCTCGGGCCTTGCGCCACCGCAATGGCGCGCCGCTCGCTGGCGTCACTCGGTTACGAGGTCGCCGTCGCAGCCAGCGACTGGTCGATCGGCGGTGGCGACGCAGAAATAGTGCGTGCGCTGTTGTCGGGATGGAGCGATGCGGCGATCGAAGCCCGTCCGCATGCACGCGCGACGATCCAGCGCTGGCGCGAGTACCGCGTCGAGGCGATCGCGGGGGAGCGCGCCGCGGTGGTGGTGGGTCATCGCGATCTGCTCGGGTTGCCGCCGCTTTGAGCGGGCAAAGGCGCGGGCCACC